>CAZBLQ010000009.1:0-25531 GCA_964492635.1 uncultured Oleiharenicola sp. | reverse complement strand
TACACGCTCAACAAGCTCTCCACCAAGAACCCGACCGAGATGTATTACATCTGAGCCCGGTGGTGGTTTCGCCGTGGCGGCCGACCCACGATCCATTTCAACACGTCACCGATGCGCGCGGCCCAGGCCACCTCCGTGTGCGCGGCACCGGCTACCTCGAGGTAATGCAGATCGTCGCCCAGTCTCCAGCCGCGGCCGACCAGCGTGTCGCGCAGGATTTGCACCGCTTCCCAGCCGGGCTCAACCGTGCCCATGTCGAGCCACAGGCGCACCGCGGGCTTTTTGCGCAACCGGGCGAAGTCGCGGATGACGGCCCGGTTGTCCCACCAGATTGACGGTGACAGCGCGGCGATGTGGCCGAATTCCCGCGGGTGCCACAGGGCAAAGTAAAGCGAGACCAGCCCGCCCATCGAGGAACCGACCACGGCGTTGTGCCGCGGACCGGGCAGCGTGAGGTAGCGCGCGTCGATGAACGGCTTGAGCTCATTGACGAAGAATCGCGCATAGCGCCGGGCGTCGCCGGTGCTCCGGCTCTGCTCGCCGTCCCAGCCCGCGAACACGGCGGGTGTCGGCGCATATTCGTTCATCCGGTTGAAGCCCGTGTTGTAGACGCCGACCATGATGGGCGACGAAATTTCGTGGGCACGGATAAGCTCCGTGGCGCGCTCCCCGGCATGCCAGGCATTGCCGAGGAACGCCGTTGCCGGGTCGAAAATATTCTGCCCATCCTGAAAATAGATGACCGGGTGCCGGCGCCGCAATGTCCCGTAACCCGGCGGCAGCCACACGACCACGTCGCGGCAATTGCGCAATCCCCGCGAGAAAAAGCGGGAGTGAAGGCGGAGGGTGGGGATGGGGAAACGCGGGCGGAGCATCGGCTTGGGCCGCGCGGTGCTACCGGTGGCGGCGGGCGAAGCCAAGCGGTTTTTGCATTATCCGCCGTCAAGCCCGTCGTGGAGCGGTCATCTGGCTGCCCCAAACCGTACTATTATCATCCTCGTGGTGTGTTTCCGCTCCACTTTTTCCCCGGCCCGCGCCAGATTCCTCTCATGAAAAAGATCGGCATTCTCCACGGCAAGGAACGCTCTTTCCCCGCGGCGCTCATCGAGCACATCAACACCCTCAACGAGCCGGGCATCACCGCCGAGGAAGTCCTCATCAATCAGGTCATCCAGGGCGAGCCCACGCCCTACGCCGTCATCCTCGACCGCATCTCGCAGGACGTGCCCTTCTACCGCGCCTATCTGAAGAATGCCGTGCTGAACGGCACCGCCGTCGTCAACAACCCGTTCTGGTGGTCGGCTGACGAGAAGTTTTTCAACAACTGCCTCGCCACCAAGCTCGGTGTCGCTGTGCCAAAAACCGTCATCCTGCCCTCCAAGGATCAGCCGGCCGACTGTACCGCCGAATCGTTCGCCAACCTCGCCTACCCGCTCGATTGGGAGGGCATCTTCGAATACATCGGCTGGCCGGCCTATTTCAAACCCCACTCCGGGGGCGGCTGGAAAAACGTCTACAAGGTCCGCGATCGCGACGAATTCTTCAAGGCCTATGGCGAGACCGGCCAGCTCGTCATGCTCCTCCAGGCCGAAGTGCACTTCGACGACTACTACCGCTGCTACTGCATCGGCGGCACCGATGTCCGCATCATGCCCTACGAACCGCGCAACCCGCACCACCTGCGCTACGTCGTGGACCGCCCGCCCGGTTCGCCGGAACTGCTGGCCCGCATCGAGCGCGACGTGCTTACGCTCAACCATGCGCTCGGTTATGAGTTCAACACCGTTGAGTTCGGCGTCAGCGGCGGCGTGCCTTACGCGATTGATTTCTGCAATCCTGCGCCCGACGCCGACCGGAAATCCGTCGGTGAGGAAAACTTCCAGTGGGTTGTGGAGACCGCGACCCGGATGCTCGTCCGCAAAGCCAAGGCTCACACGCCCAACCAGAACAACACCGTGTGGGGCGGCTACGTGCAGGGCGCGATCGGCACAGGCAAGCCGGCCCGGAAGAAATGAACACATGCGTCAACTCACCGCCAACAACCGTCTGTCATTCTGAGCGCAGCGAAGAATCCACATGAACTCACGCCCTAAAGATGGATCCTTCGCGTTGCTCAGGATGACACCACGCGCATCTTTATCTCATTCTGTCCTCTGTTCTCCGTGCGCTGATATCTGACTTCTGTTTCTCTCCCCATGTGCGCTGCCAAAAAGAAACCCCAGTTCACCCTCGGCATCGAGGAGGAGTTTCAGATCGTCGACCCGGTCACCCGTGAGCTGAAATCGCACATCGAGGAAATCCTTGAGGCGGGCAAGATGGTGCTGAAGGAGCGCGTCAAGCCTGAGCTGCATCAGTCCGTCGTCGAGGTCGGCACCGACATTTGCGCCGATGTCGCCGGCGCGCGCAAATCCGTGACCGCCCTCCGCACCGACCTGGCCCGGCTCGCGCAAAAAGCCGGCCTGCGCATCGCCGCGGCTGGCACGCACCCGTTCTCGCACTGGATTGACCAGAAAATCTCCAAGGGCGACCGCTACCAGGTCGTCCTGCAGGATCTCCAGCAGGTCGCCCGCGCCAACCTCATCTTCGGCCTCCATGTCCACGTTGGCATGCCCGATCGCGAGACCGCGATCCAGTTGATGAACACGGCGCGCTATTTCCTGCCGCACATCTTCGCGCTGTCCACCAACTCGCCGTTCTGGGTGGGCCGCGACACCGGCTTCAAGAGCTACCGCCTGCAGGTCTTCCAGCGCTTCCCGCGCACCGGCATCCCCGACGCCTTCGAGACGGTCGGCGAACACGACGAATACGTCAACCTGCTCATCAAGACCGGCTGCATCGACAATGCCAAAAAAATCTGGTGGGACATCCGTCTGCATCCGCTCTTTCACACGTTGGAGTTCCGAGTGTGCGACATCCCGATGCGCGTCGACGAAACCGTCTGCCTCGCCGCCATCATGCAGGCCGTCATCGCCAAGCTCCACAAACTCTACCGGCAGAACCTGGGGTTCCGCATCTACCGCAGCCGGCTCCTTGCTGAGAACCGCTGGCGCGCCTCCCGCTACGGCATCAGCGGCAAGATGATCGATTTCGGCAAACAGGAGGAGGTCGAGACCCGCAGCCTCATTGGCGAGCTGCTTGAATTCGTTGACGACGTGGTGGATGACCTCGGCAGCCGGCCGGAACTCAACTACGTGCAGCAAATCCTCGCTCAGGGCACCGGCGCCGACCGGCAATTGGAAGTTTACAACCGCACTAAAGACCTCAAGGCCGTCGTCGATTACATCATAACCGAAACCCACCACGGCCTTGATCTCTGACGCACCATCCGACTCCCAAGCTTCCCGCCCTGCTCTGGCATTCCGCACTCCGCCATCCTCACTCCGCAGTTTCCCGATGCCTCACGCCGCCTCGCTGCCCGCCACCTTCGACCCCGCGTTGTCGATGGGCGCGGCCAACGCCATCCATGTCTGCCTGAAACTCCAGTCGAATGAGCGCATGACGCTCATCACGGACACGGCTTCCGCCGAGATCGCCGCCGCGCTCGTAGCCGAGATCGAGAAAACCGGCGCAACCTGCCACGTTTTCGTGCTCGAGGAATACGGCCAGCGCCCGCACCGCGACCTGCCCCGCGTCATTCTCGACGACCTTGCCCAGTCCCAGGTCAGCATCTACGCCTGCATCACCCAGACCGGCGAACTCCGCACCCGCATGCAGATGATGGATGTCATCAACCCGCACCACATCCGGCACGGGCACATGGTGAACATCAATAAGCAGATCATGGTCGAGGGCATGCGCGCCGACTTCGTCGAGGTCGACCGTCTCTCGGAAAAACTCATTCAGAAATGCCGGCGAGCGAAACGCGTCACCTGCAAAACCGCCGCCGGCACCGACTATGTCGCCGAGCTTTCACCAGATTTGAAGTGGGTGAAGACCTCCGGCCTCATCGTGCCGGAGAAATGGGGCAACCTGCCCGGCGGTGAAATCTTCACCTCCCCTTTCAATTCTAACGGACGCTTCGTAGTGGACGGTGTGGTCGGCGATTACCTCTGCCAGAAATATGGGGACATCGGCGCCACACCGCTGACGATCGACATCAAAGACAATCGTATCGCCGGCCTCGCCTGCGCGAACAAGGAATTGCTCAAGGAATTCGACGCCTACTGTCACACCGACGAAAACTCCGACCGCGTTGGCGAGTTCGCCATCGGCACCAACCTGGCCTGCACCCGCATCATCGGCCACATTTTGCAGGACGAAAAACTCCCCGGCATCCACATCGCCTTCGGCCATCCGTATTCCGAGCACACCGGCCAGCCTTGGAAGAGCACGACGCATATCGACTGTGTCGGCCGTTTTTTTGACATCTGGCTCGACGACGAACAGGTCATGGCGAAGGGGAAGTTTTTAATCTGATTATTTCTCCCGCGAATCACGCGAATGGATGCGAATAAAATTCCCGAGCCCGTCATCCTGTTTATTCGTGTTTATTTGCGTAATTCGCGGGCAAATTTCTTCGAATCATGATCCCGGTTATCCGCCAGCGCTACAACGCCGCGTTCACCGAGCAACGCTACACAGCGTTCATGGCGGAGCTGAACAAGGCGGTTTACTGGCCGGTGGATTTCCGCGTGGCCGAGTCGCCGCTGTTCCTCGACGAGCCTACTACCCGCGAACTGGTCCGCGCCTCCGACGACATCGTCCGGCAGCTTGCGACGCCGGAATTCCGGAAGCACGCTAAGACTGCCATCCCGCAGGGGCTTGAAGTGCCGGCCGAGACTCCCTGGCCGCACTTTCTCGCGGTGGACTTCGCGCTCTGTCACGACGCAACTGGCAAGGTGCTGCCGCAGCTGATCGAGTTGCAGGGCTTCCCGACGGTCGCCTGCTGGCAGGCGCTGCTGACACGCACCTACCGGAAACACTTCCCCGCGATCCCCGAAGATTTCACGCCGTACTTTGGCGGACTCGACGAGGGAAACTACCTCGCCTCCTTCCGCTCCGCAATAATCGGCAACTGCCTGCCGGAAAACACGGTGCTGCTCGAGATCACGCCGGACCAGCAGAAGACCCGGGTGGATTTCGCCTGCACCCATGCCTTCCTCGGCGTCCGGCCGATGTGCGTAACCAAGATTGTCAAGCGCGGCCGGCAATTGTTTTACTTCAGTGGTGGCCGCGAAGTGCCGATCCACCGCATCTTCAATCGCGTCATTTTCGACGAACTGCTGCGCAAGAAACCGGCGATAAAGTTCAGCTTCTTCGACGACCTCGACGTGCAGTGGGCCGGCCACCCCAACTGGTATTTCCGGATCAGCAAGCACACGCTGCCCTTCCTGCGAAGCCTTTACGTGCCGCCATGTCATTTTGTGAGCGAGCTGCGCGAGATTCCAGCGGATCTTGAAAACTACGTTCTCAAACCACTCTACTCGTTCGCCGGGCTCGGCGTGGATATCACACCGACGAAGGAAAAGATCGCCGGTCTCGCAGACCCGCCTGAGTGGCTGCTGCAGCGCAAGGTCGCCTATGCGCCGTTGATGGAAACTCCCGACGGGCCTGCGAAGGCGGAGGTGCGGCTCATTTTCGCCGGCGACGGCACCGGCATGCCGAAGCTGGTCAACCAGCTCGTCCGGCTGACCAAGGGGGCGATGCACGGCGTGGATTTCAACAAGGGCCGGACGTGGGTTGGTGCCAGCGCCGGGTTTCATCCGCCTGGCTGATCCTGTCTGGCGTCATCTGTTGCCTGACACGCCAGAACGCCACGCCGTTATTACTCTCTTTGTTCCCGCCGATTATGGGCGTAACCTATTAGGTTACTTTCCCTAGGAAAAACGCCTGTTTTAAGTTCTGTAACCTGCCAGTTCGGTGATAATCCCCTGGCTGAACGGGGCGCCGTGGGGTGGAATATTATCTGCCTCGACCCTCCGGTTATTGCCCGGACTGAAACACCAAATAAAGAGCCGCGGCGCACCCCTGCGCCGCGGCTCATGCACACACTCTGCCCATGCAGAAATCAGAAACGGAAATTGGTGCCGACCGTGAAGCCGGTGTTCTCGTGGTTGTCGCGATCAAGCCCGACCGTAACGGCCCACTGGCTGTTCACCCAGTAGTTGGCCTTGGCGCCAAAATTCCACCGGTCTCTTTGGATCAGGTCGGGCGTGCCTTGATACTTGATGAATGGAGTGACGGTGACGGCGGGCGCCACCTGGAATTCCATCCCGACAGCCGCCAGCCAGATGAGTGAGTTGTCTTTCACTCCGGCCACCCTTTCCCACGAGTAACCCGCACCGGCCTCAGCGTAGGGTTTGCCCCAGGCGTAGGAGGTGCTGAACGCCCGCAATGCGGCGGTGACCGCCTGCTGCTTGGCGGCCGAGTTGGTCTGGGTCAAATCGTAGGAAAAGACTCCGTCGAGCCCGGTGTTGAGCGTCTGGTTGTAATCAAAGTGGTAGTCGTCCGCATGGGCCGAAGTGTTGTTCAGGTCGATGTAGCTGTAAGTCAGACCGGCATAGGTCTGGCCGAGCAGGCCCATCGCGCCCGAGGCCGGAACCGGGCGCGGTTCGTCAGCCCGCGCGGCGGCGGCCAGGCCGAAAGCGACCGCACCGAGCAAGAGTGATTTGATGATGATTTTCTGTTTCATGTTTGGTTGGGTTTGTTGGCGCCACCGCCTGCCAGGCATGCGGTGACATCCCTGCAGAACACACCGCGGTCACCGGAGTTCCTTGGCCAAATAAATTCGCGACATTAAATTTCCTTTTACGGAACCGGACTGTTTCAGTCCTGTCGCCCGGCGGTTTTTTTGCCTCGCGCGCAGGCGCGGGGACAAACACCGGGCCGCGAGCACGCGGCAACGGTGTAACTTCTCATCCCTTGCCAACTGAAATGTTCTGGCTAGGTTGGCGTTCCCATGAAAATTACCCACGCCCTCCCCCTCCTTGCCGCCATGTTTTTCTTCACCAAAGCCTCCGCCGAACCGCTCAAGGTCGGCGATGCCGCCCCCGCCGTCACCGGTGTCACCGAAACGGGCGACAAGCTCGCTTTCACCGACGTGTACAAGAAGCAGACTTACACGTTGGTTTATTTTTATCCAAAAGCCGACACGCCCGGTTGCACCAAACAGGGCTGCTCGCTGCGCGACGGCTACGAGGCGCTCACCAAGAAAGGCGTCGCGGTCATCGGCGTGAGCCACGACGACGTGGCCGCCCAGAAAGCCTTCAAGGACAAGTACCATCTGCCCTTCACGCTCATTGCCGACACGGACAAGGCCGTGATCAACGCTTTCGGCGTGCCGACGAAATCGGTTCCGGCGATGGGTGAATTCGCCTCACGCTCGGCCTACCTGATCAAGGACGGCAAGATCATTTACACGGATTACAAGGGCACGACCGACAAGCAGGCCGAGGCCATCCTCGCTGAAGTGAACAAGCCCGGCGCCTGATCATTGCTGAAAATGTTTCCGGCCGCGACCACGCATCGCGGCCTTTTTGTTGCTCCCATTGCCAGCGTCTACAACTCATCGTCATTCGCCGGGGCAAATATTTCAGCGTGTGGATCATGGCGGGCGCGCTCAATCCAGTCACGAAACAGCGCCAGGTGCGCAAGCCACTCCGCCGGCAGCGGCGCGGCCACGAGGTCGATGATCCGCCACGCTCCGGTCTCATCGACGACCACGTTGCGGTCATGCGTGTCGGCCACGAGCCACGGCACGCCGTCAAGGAACGCCAGCCGCGGGTGGTCGCGGTCGGCCCGCAGGAATCGCGAGGGAATCGGAATGAGCTTGTCCGGGGCGAGGCCGGACATGTCGGTCTTTTCCGGCAACAGCCGGCCAAAGGTCTGCTTGGCGACCAAAATGCCCTCGGGCGTGATGCCGGTGATTTCCGTCGGAATGCCGAACTGGTGCGTCAGGCTCAGTTTTTCCAGCAGCCTCCGGTAGCTGCCGGGCACGGCGGTCGCCTCCAGCAGATCGCTTTCGCCCGGGCGGAAGGCAAACGTCGCCCCGACATCGCCGCCCTCGCGGAACAGGAAAAACTTGTAGACCGAGTGCTGCGCGTCCACGAACGCCAGCGCCTCCACCCCGCCGCCGACGCGTCGCAACCGGGCGCTGTCCACTTCAAAGGGATCATCCACGTCTGAACTGAAGCCGAAAACCTCAAAGGCAATGACCGGCAGATGCCGGCGGAATTCGCGGATGGCGTCGCCCAGCGCGGCCCATTCGCCGCCGCCGGTTTCCAAGAGGCTTACTTCGTCTTCCGCGAGGCGGACGATATCGAGGTCTTTATCTGTTCCGATGCCGCATTCCCGCGCCGCTTTGACCAGTTGATCGAGCGCCCGAAGTCGTTGCCGGTGACCGTCCAGAACAGCGGTCCATCCTTCCGCGCCGGGGAGGCGGGAGCCGGTGAGATGGGTGGGGCGTCCGGTGAACGGGTCTTTTTGCTGCATGACTCGGCCATGCGCCCAAGGTCGCGGCGGCCGCGCCCGAACGCAAAAACTATTTGCGCGCAGGTTGTTCACAGGCCGCGCCGATGGCGAGCCGCAACCAGACAACGGTTAAACCTGTCCCGGCGAGAAACCCGCTCGCGTCTTCATCAGGCACCCCGGCTCCAACGCCGAATTAATGATTTCTTAGTGGGTTGGTGACTCCTCTTAACTACCCGGACCTGCGGAACGGAATTAGAATACGAACATGAAAACATATTACTCTTTGCTCAGTTCCGGTCCCAAGCAGTCGCTCGTCCGATCCATGGCGGAGCCTGTCTTTGTCCTCTGTTGCATCGGGGTGTTTTGCGCCATCATCTGGTTGGCGAGCTCTCCGTCGTAGTCGAGCGATCATCACGACCTGGCGCTGGCGGATAGCCAAACCCGCCAAAGGTTGCCCGTGGTAAAGCGCCGGTTCTGCCGGAGGCACTGGCACTATTCCTCGACCAGCCGGTAGCCGATGCCAGCCTCGGTCCTCAGAAAAGCCGGAGCGTGCGGATCCTCTTCAAGTTTCTGCCGCAGGTGCGTCATGTAAACGCGCAGGTAGTGAGTGTTTTCCTCGGCATTGGGGCCCCAGAGGTCGCGCAAAATCTGCCGGTGCGTCAGGACCTTGCCACGAAACTGCAGCAACAACCGCAGGAGGGCGTACTCCCGTGCGGTGAGGTGTACTTCCACCCCGGCCTTGGTGACCTTGCGCCGGACAAAGTCCACTTCCACGCCGCCAAAGCGGACAATGCTCGTCTCAGTGGCTGGCTGAGCGCGGCGGAGCAGCACCCGCATGCGCGCGAGCAGTTCTCCGCCGCTGAATGGTTTCGTAAGGTAGTCGTCCGCGCCCGCGTCGAGCGCGGCTATCTTGGTGGAGTCCTCGCCGCGGACTGACAGGATGAGCACGGGAATCTGACTCCACTCCCGCAGCCGGCGGAGCACGTCGATCCCCGTCAGGCCGGGCAGGCTCAGGTCGAGAATGACCACGTCGGGCCGCTGCAAGGCCGCCTCGTTGAGCCCGAGCTGGCCGTCCTCGGCTTCGCGCACCCGGTAGCCGGCCGTCTCGAGCGTGAGTCGCAGCAGACGGCGGATTTGCATCTCATCGTCGATGATCAAGACCTCGGGCTGGGCGGTTGCGACTGTCATGGAATCGATATATTAGCAGCCATTGCCGCGCCCGGGCAAACCGCAAAACTGACCCCGCAAGGTACTCTCCCTCTCGCTCAATGTTTCCCGTGCCGGGAAAAATACCAGAGCATCAGGCCAAATCCGATCACCTGCAGGACGACAAAAAATATTATCAATGGCAGGGCGCGAAACCGGCCCTTCCACGGTTTGACGGGCTGCAGGGTGCGGTAGCGGCCAATGAGCTCGACGATCTCGTAGTCATCGAGTTCGGCCTTCATCTGCGCGGCGTTCTCGTAGCGCTCCTCCGGATTGCGCGCCAGCGCGTGCAGCACGATCTCCTCCATGACCGGTGTCAGTTTTTCGTTGATCTTGCGCGGTGCCACCGGGTCGCCAGTCGTGCGGACGTTCATCACCACGTAGGGGCTTTCGCCCTCGAAGGGAACCTTGCCGGTGACCATCTCGTAAAGGATCGCCCCGAGACTGTAGATGTCGGTGCGGTGGTCGCCGCGCCGGCCGTTGACCTGCTCGGGCGCCATGTAATCGGGCGTGCCCATGGTCGGCGAGAAACCGGCGAAGGTGAGCCGGCGCATCCGGGCCGCCTTGGCGATGCCGAAGTCGAGGATGCGGATGCTGCCGTCATCACAGATCATGATGTTCTGCGGTTTCAGATCGCGGTGCACGATGTTCCGCTGGTGCATGTGCTCGAGCGCCTCGCAGATGCGGCTGACAATTTTTGCCGCGTCCTTTTCCGGCAGGGGTTTGGTGGCCTCCATGACCTTGTCGAGTGTCCGGCCCTGGAGGAATTCCATGACCAGATACGGCCGGCTTTTCGGTTTATCGACCGGGATGATCTTGAGGATGTAGGGGTGGTCGAGCTGCCGGCCGATTTCCTCCTCGCGCTGGAACCGGGTGAAGGTCGCCACATCGCTTTCGAACTGCATCAACGGCACCTTCACCGCCACAACCTCCTGGGTCTGGTGGTCCCGGGCCTTGAAAATACACGCCATGCCGCTGCGGCTGATGAGTTCGGTCAGCTCGAAACGTTCGTCGAGGACGCTGCCCGGCTCGAGTTCATTGCTCATGTTGTTGGTGGAAGGATCGCTATAAATCAGGGTTCCCCGAAAATTGGTGATCAGGTCGAGCTGGTCGACCCGGATGATCTGCAGGGAGATGTTGTCATCCACCTGCCGTTTTTCTGCCAGCGCGATCAGGCGCTGACAAGCCTCCTGCGGCGGAAAGTGGCTGGCAATGTCGCAGATTTCCTGGTCCACCACGAAAGCATAGAGCCCGTCCGAGCACTGCACGACAATGTCGCCCTTGAGCAGCTCCTCGCGGCAAACATCGAACTTCGCGATCGGCTCGTGCCCGACACTGCGGGTGAGCACCGAGCGCATCGGACTCGTCATGGCCCAGTGCTCGTGCATGACGCGAAATTTGACCGACAAGGCAACGTAGCAATGGTCGGTGGTCAACCGGCGGATCTGGCCGTTCCTCACCAGATAGACGCGCGAGTCGCCGACGTGCGCGACGTGGAGCGCATTCTCCCGAAACACCGTGACGGTCAGGGTTGTGGCCATCTTGCCCTGCTCGGGACTGGCCTGAGCGGTATCGTAGACTGCCTGGCTTGCCGCATCGAACATCGCCCGCTGCAGGATGGAAACCGGTGTGGCGGGCGCCGCCTTCTGGAACACAATCAACGCGGCGGTCACCGCCAGCTGGCTGGCGAGTTCACCCCGGCTTTCCCCGCCCACCCCGTCCGCAAGCATCCACGCCATGCCCGAAGTCCGGGCCTGCGCGTCATCGCTGGGCAGCCAGAACGTGATGAAGTCCTCGTTGATCTCACGAACCGGCCCGGTGACGGATAGTTGTGCAGGGGTGACTTTCACAACCGAAAAAGAAGTGCGGCCCCCGACATCACCCGGGGGCCGCTCCTGTCCATTGATCCAACCTCTCTATGTTTGGACCGGGGCAGAAATTAAAATGGGTTTGTTGGCAACCTTGCTGCGCCACATCAAGTAGATTGCGCCCCAGATGCCCCAAACCGCCACGACCGCCAGGGCGATGTAGGGCTCCTTGTAGCTCATGCCGGCGACGAGGCTCGAGCCACCCACCGGCAGCGGCCCGATCAGGTAAAACAGCATACAGAGGAAGTTGGCAATCACGCCGAAGACCGGCACGACCACGTGTTTGAATCCGTGGAAACTGTGGTGCTCCCTGAACGCTACGATCGCCACAACGCAAGTTGTCATGTAGAGCAGGAACGTGCCGAAGTTGCTGATCAGGGTGACGAGCACCAGCGTGTTTGGCAGCTTGGCGTAGGTTTCGGGCGAGAAAATCCCGAAGCCATACCACATGTTGTGCTTGTCGAGCGCCGCGGGGGTTGTGCCGCCGAGATATACCACCACGGTTACGATGCCTATAAAGATGGAGATGATGCCCAGCACCCAGATGGCCCGGTGTGGCGTCAGGTTTTTCTCGTGCAGCATGCCGAAGTGCGCACCCATTTCCTCGTCCCGGCCCATGGCGTAGGTGACCCGCGCGCCGGTGTTGAGGCAGGCAAGCGTCGTGCCGATGAGGGCCAGGAACACCGTGAACGCCTGGACCAGCATGAAGGCCGTGCCCGCCTTGGCGCTGCCAAAAGCCCACGTGCCCACGATCTTCATCATGTCACCGATTGGCGCGCTGGAGGCGCCCGCGCTGGGCATGGTGTAGCCATTGTTCAGGAAGTAATTGGCGCAGAAATATTCGATCAGGTAGCAAACCGCGCCCTGGATGACGAGGGAGAGAATGATCGCCCGCGCCACGTCCCGCTTGGGATTCTTGGCTTCCTCCGCCATGGAGGAGACGGATTCAAAGCCAACCAGGCAGAGGATGGCGATGCAGGCCTGGACGAACGTCCAGCTGAAATTGTGCGGAGCTATGACCGATGCCGCTGAACTGTGGTAGTTGAACGTCAACGGATCCGTCGCGCTGCCGGCGGTGCCGGTGACGCCGCCGTCCTTCTCCGTGTAGCTGATGGTGAAGGGCGTGGCGACGACGTGCCCGTCCTTGTCCTTGACCCACTTGCCGTCCTTGTCTTTCTGAAACAACGGATACGGATCACCACTCGCCAAGCCCATCGCGGTAAGCGTGGCCAGCAGGTCGGCGTCTTTGTTCTTGTCCTTGTTCAAGTCATCGTCGGCCACGGCACGATCCTGCTGCTTGATCGCCGCGAGCGGCACTGGTTTGCCGTCCTTGTCCAGGACCGGCGCGCCTTTGTCGTCGGTCTGGTTGAGGATTTTGCCCTTGTCGTCGGTCTGGAATTTTGCCGAGCCATCGGCCCAGGTGTCGGGCACGGGCGCGCCCTTGTCGTCGGTTACGTTAACCTGATCCACCTGATAGTTGATAGCGGTACCGTTGGAAAGGTGGATGGCGGTCGCCCCCTCTGTATGACTCATCCGATAGCCCAGCGCCATGATGGAAAAGACCATCAGGGCGAGGATCTGGATGACATTCATTGCGATGTTCACGCCGGTCGAGCCGGCCACGCCGCGTTGGGCGACCCAGGAAATAAACAGGGAGAAAACAATACAGATGATGATCATGAGCAGCGGACTGTTGTAGTTACCGCTGAAAGTATCCGGCCAGAACTGGGAGGCCAGGTATCCGCCCAGCAGCGCCGTCACACCGACCATCAATCCGGGATAAATCCAGTAATACAGATGGCTCGCCCAGCCGGTGAAGAACTTGATGACGCGGGCGTACTTGAACGCCTTCTTTTTGGACAGAAACGCCTGCTCAGCGTAAAAGTAGGAAGAGCCTGTGCCGGGATACAGCTTGGACAGCTCGGCATAACTTATCGCCGTGGCCAGGCAAAGCACGAGGGCGAAGAAGAAGCCGAACCACATGGCCGCGCCGGCCATCGGGGCACCGTAGAGAGCCTGCTCCTCATAGGTCAGCCAGAGAAAAGCCCCGGGGGCAATCAGGGCCATTGCATTGAACGTCAGGCCCGTGAGCCCAAGGGTGGGCTTCATTGAGGCGGTGTTTTTTTCAGCCATGGTTATTTATGTTTAGGGTTTGCTGTCGGTGAACACCCACCGATGAATGCACCCGTTATACCATCCGGCGCTTAGGAACCGCTAAGAACTGCTGAAGGCCCGTTAAGAATTAGCTAAGGCCCGTGAAACCGCTAAGGATTTATTAATCCCCCACCGTCCGCGCTCAGTCTCCCCGGAACCCCAGCCTCTTCCCACCAGCCCCCGACCGCCACCATTTGCGCAAGGCAACACCCGACCAGACAGCCTCGACGACACCGAAGGGCCAGGCGCCCTGTAGAAAACCGTAAACCGAGCCCAGCACGCACGCGGCGGCAAACGCCAGAACGAACCACCGGCTGCGTTCTTCCAGGGCGTAGCACACCAGCATCGCCGTGACCGCAAAGAGTCCAAAAAACGTTAGCCGGTCCATGGTGCGGCAAACATCGAAACTTGTTCGGAGCGTGTCACCCAGATTCGCGTCAATGCGCAGTCCGGCCCAGCAGCAACACCAGCATGATCACCCAGAGCAGGGCCGTGGTTGCGAGCACCTTCACCATAAACCGGGAGGTGCGGGCCTTGCTTTCGGCATCTGGCATCCACCAAGCCGGATCGACCAGCCAGCGTACCCGCCCTGACATAGAATCGCCGCCGGAATGAAGCCAGCAGCAGTGGTCGGGAATGAAACCTTCGCTGGCGAGTTCGCGGATAAACGCCGCCTTGCGCTCTTCCGAAAGCGTGTTGCGGGACGTTCGAATCACCACCTCGTCGGCCATGCATTCGACCGACGCCAATGTGTCCAATTGGGGGAACGAAAACTCGAAACAACACGATTTTTCAGTGCACGTTTTCATGGTTGGCAGGATTCATCGAATGCAAAGGACCAAGAACAAGATGACGAGGAACAGAACGCCGCCGAGGCCGAGCAACAGGCCCGCGAGCACTGGCGTCCCTTGAAAGCTCAGCTTCCATCGGGGCGCCCGGAGCCGTTTGCAATAGCCAGTCACCGGGACACGCATCGGCTCAATGAGATCCGCCTTGAACGCCGCCATGCTTGGATACCGGTCGGCTGGATTGCGTTGCAGGGCATGCAGCACGATTTCCTCGGCCTGAAGCGAAAGCGCGGGGTTCAGCGCGCGGGGTGCAATTGGATCACCGGTTGTCCGTTTGAAAGCCGACTCCCATGGATCCTCCTCTTGAAAGGGAACCTGGCCTGTCAGCAATTCGTAGAGAATCACCCCCAAGGCATAGATGTCCGTCCGTTCGTCGATCGGCCCGTTTTCCACCTGCTCAGGCGCCATGTATTCGGGCGCGCCGAAGATGGTTGTCAGCTTGGCCAGGACACTCCGCTGCCGGATGGGCGGGGAGGCGAGCCCGAAATCCGTCACCCGCAGCGTGTGGTCGCAGCAAATCATGATGTTCGACGGCTTGAGATCGCGGTGAATGATGCCCTGGCCGTGCAGGTAATCCACCGCCTCGCAAACAAGACTGCAGATTTTTAATGCGTCCGCCTCGGAGAACGGCCGCGTGTCGTGTCCAAGGTGGGCGAGCGAGCAACCCCGCAGAAATTCAGTCACGATATACGGCCGGCATTTCTTTCCCGCCACCGGATGGAACTTCAGGAGGAATGGGTGGGAGAGCCTGAGTCCGACCTCTTCCTCATGGCGAAATCGCGCGAAGCCGACGGGATCGCTTTCAACGTTTCTCAGCGGCACTTTGATGGCCACATTCCGCCGTCGATTCCGCAGGTCTTCGGCCCGATAAACGGTCGCCATGCCACCGCGATTGATGAGAGCGCTGACCAGAAACCGGCCATCCAAAACCTGCCCGAGGCGGAGCTGGGGCTCGGCCGAGGGTTCAATGCTGCCGTAGTGTTCCGGGATCTCATGGCAACACCCGACATCCGCCAGTGGCGGCGCCACGACGGCCGTACCGCCGCGCAGAAGTGCCAAGCCAGCTTCGCTTTCAATCATGCCGCCCATTGTCCGCAAAGCTCCCCCTTTGCCCACTGGCGGAAACAGTTGAAACGCCCCCGGACGTCGACCACAAACACCCGGCACGATGCTCCGGCAATCAGGTTCCGTGCCGTCTCTCCATAATAAGCGCCCGTCAGCCGTCTCCAGATCGATGGGGCAAAAGTCGGCAGGAGGATCAGGTCGACATTGGTGGTCTTGGCTTCCGCGAGAATTTCCTCGTGGGGAGTCCCGATCCGCAGCCGGAACGAAGCCTCGACCGTGGGGCGCAGATAGTCATCCCGTATTCGTTCCAAACATTGCATTGCTTGGGCGTCGCGTCCCGTCCCGTTTGTCCGGCAATCCAAGACATGCAGGAGAATGATCTCCCCATCAAACGGCCTGGCGAAGCCATTTGCCAGGGGAAAGATTTCCAGCGGGCACGCCGCGAGATCGAGCGGCAGCAACATCCGGGCGGCCTTTAGGCCGAACTGGTCACAAGTCAGTTTTGAGAGCGGCATATTCATGGCCAGTCACCAGCGCCAGACTGTAACCCAGGCTCCCGTCCTCTCGGATGAGATCGCTTTCGCCGAGTTCTTCCAACTTCCGGCGCAATCGGGCGATGTGGACGTGTAGGTCATTATTCTTTGTCGCGGCATCGGTTCCCCAAACGCTGCGAAGCAGACGACCGCGTGGCACAAGTTTGCCCGCGTGCTGGGCAAGAACCAACAATACGGCTTCCTCGGTCGGCGTGAGTTTGAGCGGGCAGCCGCTGACGGTCACCGTGTGCGTGGCCATGTCGATCCTCACTGCCCCGGTAATCAGCAACGGACCGTCATCCGTTGAGGGTTCATCGCGCTGGAGCACACGCAGCCGGACCGCCAGTTCCTCCAGCGCAAATGGCTTGACCAAATAATCGTTCGCCCCGGCGTCGAGTGCCCGGACCTTGTCGGCAACGCCCGTACGCCCCGAGAGAATCAGTACCGGTGCTTTGTTCCATTCCCGCAGGGCCGCAAGCACCGCGAAACCGTCGGTGTCCGGTAAGTCGAGGTCCAGTATGATCACATCCGGCCGGCTTTCCACCGCCTGTCTCAAGCCGCTCTCGCCATTTCGGCCCCAGAGCACCTTGTATCGTTCGCGCTCCAGAAAGATGCCCAACATGCGCCCGATCGCCGGATCATCGTCTACAATCAGCACTTTGGGATGGGGTTTCACTGGCGGGACTGATCGGCGGCACGTTTTCTCAACCGGATTTCTTCGTGCCCGCTGCATCCAGCGCCAGATTCAACAGGAGCACGTTGACTCTCGCCTCGCCGAGGAATCCCCATTGCGGCGGCTCAACGAATTTCTCCACGAGTACCCTGACCTGGTCGGCGTTAATCCCGCGCGCAACGGCGACGCGGGCAATCTGGAAACGCGCCGCCTCGGGACTGATGTGCGGATCGATACCGCTGGCGGAAGCGTAAACCAGGTCTGCCGGCACCGGTGCGTCCGGGGAAAGTTTGTGCGCATCGCGCAATGACTTGGCGTTGTTGCGCACATTGGTCTGGAGCTGGGCGCTCGTCGGTCCGAGGTTGCTGCCGCTGGAACCGGCAATTCCCGTCGGCCCGGTGCCGTAGGTTGCGGCCGAGGGCCGTGGCCAGAAATACCCGGCCCCGGTAAATTGCTGGGCGAGCAGGGCCGAGCCGACAAGCTTGCCATCGCGCATCACGAGGCTGCCGTTGGCCTGCTCGGGGAAGGCCAGTTGCGCGATCAGAGTGATCCCCACCGGATAGAGCATGCCGCACACGACCGTCCAAACGAGGGTCTGTCGGATCGACTGGAAGATGAGTTTGATCATGGTGTTTCCTTTAAGGTTGGCCGCGCGAAAAATCAGGGTGCCAGGTGGACGGCAACAAGACCCACGTCGATTAGTTTGATGAACACGAATGGCACGAGAATGCCGCCGATCCCGTAAACGAGCATGTTATTCCGGAGGATTACCTTTGCGCCAAGCGGCCGATATTTCACTCCGCGCAGCGCCAGCGGAATGAGCGCGACAATAATGAGCGCATTGAAGATGACCGCGCTAAGGATCGCGCTTTCCGGCGAGTGCAGGAACATGATGTTGTAGGCTTGCAGCGGACCGTAGCCGCCTTTTTCCGTCGCGTAGAGCAGGCCGAACATCGCCGGCAGGATCGCGAAATACTTCGAGACGTCGTTCGCGATGCTGAACGTCGTCAGCGCGCCGCGTGTCATGAGGAGCTGCTTCCCGATCTCGACGACTTCGATGAGCTTCGTCGGGTTGCTGTCGAGATCGACCATGTTGCCCGCCTCGCGCGCGGCCTGTGTGCCGGTGTTCATCGCCACACCTACGTCTGCCTGCGCGAGCGACGGCGCATCATTGGTGCCGTCGCCGATCATCGCGATCAGCTTGCCACCTTCCTGTTCCTGACGGATGCGGGCGAGCTTGTCCTCGGGTTTGGCCTGGGCGATGAAATCGTCCACCCCGGCTTCAGCGGCGATGGCGGCGGCCGTGAGGGGATTGTCACCCGTGATCATTATCGTGCGGATGCCCATCGCGCGGAGCTGTTCAAACCGCTCCTTGATGCCGCCCTTGACGATGTCTTTCAGAAGAATGACCCCGAGCACGCGGTTGTTCTCCGCCACGACGAGTGGCGTGCCGCCGGCGCGCGAGATCTTGTCAACCTCAGCCGCAACTTCCGCGGGATACGTGCCGCCTTGTGAAATGACCCAGGCCTTGACGCTCTCGGCCGCGCCCTTGCGGATGTGACGACCGTCCAGATCGACCCCGCTCATGCGCGTTTGCGCGGTAAACGGCACAAAGGTCGCATGCGGCTCAGCCATTTCGCGGCCGCGCAGGTTGAATTTGTCCTTGGCGAGCGTCACGATACTGCGACCTTCGGGCGTCTCGTCGGCCAGCGAGGCGAGCTGGGCGGCATCTGCCAGGGCCTTCAATTCAACTCCAGGCGCCGGGACAAACTCCGTCGCCATGCGATTGCCGAGCGTGATGGTGCCGGTCTTGTCGAGCAGGAGCACATCGATGTCGCCGGCGGCCTCGACGGCCCGGCCGGACGTGGCCAGCACATTGCGTCGCATCAGGCGGTCGATTCCGGCGATACCGATCGCGCTGAGCAGGCCCCCGATGGTGGTCGGAATCAGGCAGACGATCAGCGCCAGCAACACCGGCAGCGACGTCAACACGGCGTCCTTTTGGTTGGCCGCAACTTCATCGTAGTGCGCCATCGGGGGCAGCACGAATACGACGACGATGAAGAGCGCCGTCAGGCTGACCAGGACGATGTTCAGGGCAATCTCGTTCGGGGTAAGCTGCCGCCGCGCACCCTCGATCATCGAAATCATCCGATCGAGGAAGGAATGGCCTTCCTCGGCCGTGACGCGGATGACGATGCGGTCGCTCGTGACGCGCGTGCCGCCGGTGACCGCGCTGCGGTCGCCGCCGCTTTCGCGGATGACGGGCGCGGATTCGCCGGTGATGGCTGACTCGTCTACCATGGCAATGCCGTCGACCACCTCGCCGTCAGCCGCAATCAGGTCGCCGGCCTCGCAGACGAAGAAATCGCCGATTTTCAGCTCTGAACTGGCCACGGAGACCTTCTTTCCGTTGATGAGCGCCGTCGCCATCGTCTTCTTGCGCATTTTGCGCAGCTCGTCTGCGTGCGCCTTGCCGCGGCCCTCCGCCATCGCTTCAGCGAAATTGGCGAAGAGGCACGTGAACCAAAGCCAGAAACAGATCTGGAGATTGAACCGGTTGAATTGACCGGGGAGGAAAAGAAAGATCGTTGTCGCGATCGATCCCAGCCACACCACGAACATCACGAGATTTTTTATCTCGTCGCGCGGGTGCAGCTTCTTGAACGAATCAATCATCGCCTGGCGGACCAAGGCGGAGTATTCGATTTTAAAAGTAGTGCTCATGTTCGAAAGGTTTTGCGCGAGATTAGAATGCGCGGCCGGCTACCATAAGCCCGTGCTCGAGGATCGGTCCGAGGCAAAGCGCCGGGAAAAAGGTGAGTGCGGCCACGATGATAATGACACCAGTCAAGGTGAGGCCGAAGGTCCAGCCATGCACCGGCAACGTGCCGGCGGAGGGTTCGACGGTTTTCTTCGCCGCCAGCCGGCCGACAATCGCGAGCGCGGCCGCGATCGGCGCGAACCGGCCGATGATGATCGCGACGCCGAGCAGGACATCGTAAATGGGCACATTCGCGTTAAGTCCGGCGAACGCGCTGCCGTTGTTGTTGGCGGCTTCGCCGTAGGCATAGAGCACTTCGCTCAAGCCGTGCGGCCCGGCGTTGTTCATGCTCGCGATGCCCGACGGCAGGAAGACGCACACCGCTGTCGGGATGAGGCAGGCGGCGTTGGGCAGCAATACGCCGATCACGGCCCACGTGGCCTCCCACGCCCCGAGTTTTTTGCCGAGGTACTCCGGCGTTCGGCCGATCATCAGCCCGGCGATGAACACCGTGATGAGAACGTGAAAGAGCATGCAATAGACACCGCAGCCGATGCCGCCGAACATGATTTCGCCGATCAGGATGTTCCACATTGGCATCATGCCCGCGATTGGCATCCAGCTATCGTGCATCGAATTCACCGAGCCGTTGTCGATGGCGGTGCAGGAGACGCCCCAGAGGACGCTGTTCATTACGCCGAACCGCTGTTCTTTGCCCTCCATGTGCGGCATGATATTGTCGGTGACCGGATTCGGTTGCGACTCTGCATACCAGGCGACCGCAAACGATCCCGCATACATGACGAACATCACCGCGAACAAGGTCCACGCGTGCTTCTTGTTGCCGATCAGCAGGCCGAACATATAGACCTGCGCCATCGGCACCACGATGATCGCCAGCATCTCGAGGAACCCCGCGAGCGGCGTGGGGTTTTCGTAGGGATGCGCGCTGTTCACGCCATACCAGCCGCCACCGTTCGTAAAAAGCTGCTTGCAGGATTCAAACGACGCCACCGGTCCGACGGGCAGGGGCTGCGTCTCGACCTTCTGGTCGACCATCACCGGCTGGTCGACCATCACCGGTTTGCCATCGGGACCGACCACAGGCTTGCCTTGGTCGTCGACCTTCGCGACCGAGGTCGTCACCGGATTGCCCTTGTCGTCGGTCTTGGGCACCTGCGCCGTGTAGGTTTCGACGAGGTTCGCGGTCAGATAGGGTTTCCACGTCTGGGGCACGCCCTGCCAGGCCAACGGGATCGCCCAGAGTATCGACAGTGGAATCACGATGTAGAGCGTACAGCGGGTGAGATCGACCCAGAAGTTGCCGATCGTCTTGACGCTCGCGCGGGCGAGCGCCCGGCCCACCGCCACGAGAATCGCGAGGCCCGCGGCACCGCTGATAAACTGGTGCACGGACAATCCGAGGGTCTGCGACAGGTAGGTCATGGTCGTTTCCCCGGTGTAGGACTGCCAGTCGGCGTTGCAGGTGAAGCTCCACGCGGTGTTGAACGCCAGGTGCCACGATAAGTTGTCCAGACCTTGCGTATTCAGCGGCAGCCATTTCTGCGTCATCAAAATGACCAGGAGTGATACGAAACCGACAGCGGTCATGATCACGACCGCCCACAGATATTTGAGCCACGACATCTCTTCGTTTGGATCGATGCCGGTCAGCCGATAGACGATTTTCTCGATCGGAAAGAGAAGTGGATGTAGAAAAGTCCGCTCGCCTTTGAACACCCGGGCCATGAAGCGGCCAACCACCGGCGTCAGTGCGAGGCCAAGCCCGAAGAAAAGCACAATTTGAATGATGTCGTTGGATTTCATGTCAGCAGGAGGAAGCGGCCCGGGGCGCCATCTGCGTGAATCGCAAGCCCCGTTCGGCCGGGCCGCGGCTTTTGCAAGGCAGTGTTTATTTCAGCCATGGTGGATGCGGTGGGTTGTTGCAGGTACACCCTGTTTGTGCACCTCCCGTACCATCGACCGCTAAGCGACCGCTAGGCTTGGCGGGAAAGATATTAAATAAATACTAAGCCGGGCCCGGGCAGAATCGATTGCCGATGAACCCAGCCAATCGCAAAGCGCGCTCCGGTCCGCCGCTCACTCGGTCACAAAACGAAATCCGATGCCCGACACTGTTTTGAGATAACGCGGCTGGTGCGGCTCAGGCTCGAGTTTCTGGCGGAGGTGGGTCATGTGCACACGGAGGTAATGCGTGTTGGTCTCGGCCTTCGGCCCCCACACTTCGCGCAAAATCTGGCGATGGGTCACTACTTTCCCGCGATGAACGACCAGCAGGCGAAAGATCGCATATTCGCGCGGCGTGAGCGCCACCACCGCGCCGCCGCGGCGCACCAGCCGCGCCTTCAGGTCCACTTCGATGTCGCCAAAGACCATCGCTGCGGGTTCCTCCTCGCCCGTAACCGTCCGCCGCAGCAGCGCGCGCAAACGTGCGGTGACCTCCGATGCACCAAAGGGTTTCGTCACGTAATCGTCCGCCCCCGCATCAAGCGCCTCCACCTTGTCGCTTTCCGCCGCCCGCACCGTGACCACCAGTACCGGGAGGCGCGACCATTCGCGCAACCGCCGCACCACCTCCACCCCGCTCATGTCGGGCAGACCGAGGTCGAGAATGATGGCGTCAGGCGGATGCGTGGCGATTTCCGCCAGTCCGCTCTGGCCGGTGTCCGCTTCGCGCACGGCGTAGCCGGCCGCCTCCAGGCTGATGCGCAGCAGGCGGCGGATTTGAATCTCGTCGTCGACGATCAAGATCGTGGATTTTGCCGTCGGAGTGCTCATTCGCTTGGCACCGCCCCGGGTGCAGTGTGGGGCAGATAAAGGGTAAAGACCGCGCCACCGCCGGGATTCTCCCCCACCATGATCTCGCCGCCCTGCGCAGTCACAAAGCCCCGCACGATGGACAGGCCCAGCCCGAGGCCGCCGGCGCGGGCTGCGTCGCCCCGTTCGAATTTCTTGAAGAGCCTTTCCCGCATGGCCACGGGGAAGCCCGGCCCGCGGTCCGCCACCGTGAAATACACCCGTTTCCCGCCGCGCTCGATGCCGGCGGTCAGAAAAACCGCCGTGCCCGCCGGGGTGTGGAGGGTGGCATTGAGCAGCAGGTTGGCCAGCGACTGTTCCGTCAGCGCAAAATCCACGCGCACAGGCGGCAAGTCGTCGGACATGATCACCTCCAGCGGGTGCCCGGCCAGCGCGTCGCGCACACCCTCGAGCGCGGCATTGACAATGTCGCGGGCGTCGCACCAATCGAGTTTCGGTTTGAGCGCGCCGCTTTCCAGGCGGGTCTGATCGAGCAGATTGCCGACGAGGCGGTTCAGCCGCCGCGCCGCCGTGCGCACTTCCTCCACCAGGCTCGCGCGCAATGCGGCATCGGCGGTCGCGAGATTCTCTGCCGCCGCCGTGATGACGGCGAGCGGGGTGCGCAGCTCGTGGGATACGCTGTCGAGCAGGGTGCGGTGGAGTTTTTCGGATTCCGCCAGCAGTTTTTCGCGCTCACCCGCCGCCCGCAGATGGTCGCGTTCGACAATCAGTGCGAGCTGTCGCGCAAAGGAATCCAGCAGGTCGCGCTGCGCCAGGGTCAGTACGGCCTCCGTGGGCAGGGTCAGCCCCAAGACTCCCACGGCATGCTCCTCGCGCACGAGCGGTACGTAATAGCCGGTGCTGCTGGGCAGTGTGTCGGTGAAGCGCCCGGCGGGCCGCCGGTTTTGAAAAGCCCAGACCGCCACCGCGCGCTCCTTTTCCTCCACGGTCTGCGACCCGGCAAAATGCGGGTAAACTTCCTGCCCCGATTCATCGGCCAGCAGCAGCGTGGTCTTGGCCCCGAACAGTTCGTCCGTCTGGCGAAGGGCGGCGAAGACTGCGTCATCCAGCGTCCGGGCCTCCGCCAGCGCGCGGGTGAGCTGGAAAAGCGCCGTGGCCCGTTCTTCCCGCAGCCGCTCGTGGCGGGCCTGTGCGCGGATGCGCGCCGTCAACTGGCCGGCGATGAGGGCAACGAGGAAATAGGTGCCGAACAGAGTGGCATCCTCCACCTTGTTGATTTGAAACGTGAACCGCGGCGGGATGAAAAGATAGTTCCAGGTCAGCGCGCTCACCACGCCGGCCGCGAGCACGGGTCCGCGGCCGACCCGCAGGCTCACCGCGATCACCGCCAGCAGATAAACCAGGCCGACCGCGAGGTAGTAATCATGCGGCAGGAGCAATCCGGCCAGCGTCACGGCCGCAAGGATCCCTGCGACCCAGCCGTATTCCTCCGGCCCGCTGCGCCACGGCGCATCATAATCCAGCCACTGCCGCTGGCGCGGACCGCTTTCGGCCGGCACTACGTAAATATCGATGTTGCCGCCCAGCCGCACCAGGCGGTCCACCAGCGTGCCCCCGCGCAGCATGTCCAGCCAGCGCCGGCTGCGCGGCTTGCCCACGACAATCTGCGTGGCATTGCGTTGGAGGGCCACGCGTACCAGTGCCGCGGCCGCGTCCTCGTCGTGGGTCAGGACAACTTCCGCGCCGAGTTCGCGCGCCAGCGCCAGATTCTTGTCGAGCAGCCGCTGGGCCTCGGGGTTGAGCGTCGCGGAGCCCTCGACATAAACCGCGAGCCAAGGCGCGCCCAGCGCCGCCGCCATCCGCCGGGTCCAGCGCACGAGCTGGGTGGAGAACGGACTCGGCCCCACCGCGACAATCAGCCGCTCGCCGCTGCGCCAGACGGTTTGCTTGGCGCTGCCGGCGCGCATGGTGCGCAACTGCCGCTCCACGCGTTCCGCCGTGTACCGGAGGGCGAGTTCGCGCAAGGCATTGAGATGGGAGTCCTGGAAAAAACCGGCCTGCGCCGCGGCGGCGCGTTCACCCAGATAGACCTTCCCTTCGCGCAACCGCTCCAGCAACGCCTCGGAGGTGAGGTCGAGCAGCTCCATCTCGTCAGCGAGGTCGAGCACCGAGTCCGGCACCGTCTCATGGACCGGCGCACCCGTGATCTGCCGCACGGCGTCGGCCCGCGATTCGACATGCTGGATGTTGAGGGTCGTGAATACCTCGATACCGGCTTCGAGCAGTTCCAGGACATCCTGCCAGCGTTTCGCGTGCCGCGAGCCCGGGGCGTTGGTGTGCGCCAGTTCGTCCACCAGCACAATGCGGGGCTGGCGCGCCAGGATCGCCTCAAGATCCATTTCCGTCACGGTCGTGTTGCGATACTCGACGGATTTGCGTGGCATGACGGTGAGGCCCGCCAGGATTGCCTCGGTCTCCACCCGGCCGTGCGTCTCGACAACGCCGACCACGATGTCGACCCCGCCGACGCGTTCCTGTTGCGCAGCCCGCAGCATGGCGTAGGTCTTGCCGACACCGGGACACATACCGAGAAAAACCTTCAGCCGGCCGCGCCGGGCCCGGGCCTCCTCATGCTTCAGCGAGGCCAGCAGTGCGTCAGGGTCGGGGCGAACATTGGACATATCAATCCTCCTCCCCGGAAGATTGTGGAACCAGCCGGCTGAAAGCCATCTTCATCGGGCGGGGTGGAGCAGGAGCACGGCCATCATCACCAGCCAGAGCAATCCTGCCCCCGCAATGAGCCGCACCATGAAACGCCGGGTGCGGGCCGTCATCTCGGGGTTGATCTTCAACCACGAGATATCCACCAGCCAGTGAACCCCGCGGGACAATTCGGAGCCGGCCAGGGACAGCCATTCGTAATCATCGGGAATAAATCCTTCCGCCGCCAGCTCGTGAATGAAACCGCGCTTGCGCTGCTCGCTAAAGGTGTTGCGCGTGGCGCGGACGATCACGGCCGCGGACGAACGCTCCACCTGGACATGGGTATCCACATCCGGGAAATAGAACTCATAACAACAAGGCGGGGTGGACTGGGCTTGCATGGTGGACTCCTTTTTCAGCAAAGGTGAGGAATGATTGCACCGGTCGGGATAATTTCGGGCGCAGTTGTTGCCGGCGGTGCCGAGAAATCAGAACGTGATGGCGTAGCTGATGGTGACCACGCCGCGCCC
>CAZBLQ010000008.1:13531-53390 GCA_964492635.1 uncultured Oleiharenicola sp. | reverse complement strand
TCGCCGACGACGCAGGCGACGACAAGGCCGGGATTGTCGAACACCGCCCCGAACGAATGACTGAGCGAATAGCCCAGCTCGCCGCCCTCATGGATGGAGCCCGGGCACTCCGGCGAGGCGTGGCTGGGAATTCCGCCCGGAAACGAAAACTGCCGGAAGAGCTTCCTCAGCCCGGCCTCGTCTCGACTGATGTCGGGATATATCTCGCTGTAAGTGCCCTCAAGGTAGGTGTTGCCCACGACGGCCGGGCCGCCGTGCCCGGGGCCCGAGACGTAAATCATATCGAGGTCGTATTTCTTGATGATCCGGTTCAGATGCGCATAAATGAAGTTCTGTCCCGGCGTCGTGCCCCAGTGGCCGAGCAGCATGTGCTTCACATCCGCAAGCTTCAGCGGCTGCTTCAGCAGCGGATTGTCGTGCAGAAAGATCTGGCCCACCGAGAGGTAGTTGGCGGCACGCCAGTAGGCGTCCATCCGGTGGAGCATTTCAGGCGGGAGCGTGTTGGTTTTCATGATCTTTTTTTTAAGGTATATTTCGCCACGGGCGGCCAGGGGTGTTTGTTCAAAAGACTGTTTTGCGCTTCCCGTGGAAACTCTCAGTCGAGCTGATTTGCCTTTGCCATTGACCGACCTGCGCGACGAAGGGATTCGGGACAGTCCAAACGCGCGGTGTGAATCTCGATGAAGACCAGGCCGTCCGCCTTGCCGGCCTTGTCCAGCGCTTCTTCAAGCTCCCCTTCGGTGCGAACATCCAGACCCAGCCCATCACCGAATACCTCCACGAGCTTGTGATAGCGCCAGGGTTGGATGTCGTTGTAGGAGCGGTCACTGATCACCCGCTCGATCGTATAGCCTTCATTATTGATGAGAAAGATGACCGGCTTGAGCCGGTTCCGGATCATCGTCGAGAGATCCTGACAGGTGACTTGAAACGAGCCATCCCCCACAAACAGCACGACAGGCCGGCCCGGTGCAGCCATGCCAGCGCCAAGGGTCGCCCCGACCGTATAGCCAATCGACCCGTAAAAGGCCTGCCCAATGAAGGTCGTTCCTTCGGGCATGAGCATCTCCGCGGCGCTGAAGAGAGATACACCTGTTTCAGCCAGGACGATTGTGTCGCACTTTATGTAATGACTCATGCGGTCGAAAAAACGCTTGATCGTAAGCGGATTCAGCGCCTCCGGCCGGTACGGCTCCGTCTGCCGGTGCACGCAGCCATCGGCGGCGGAGCGAATTTCCAGCGTCGCGGGATCCCGCCTTGAAAGCCTTTGCGTCAGCCCGAGGATAAAATCTCGGAGCGAAACGTTTTCGAAATGATGGTGCTTGATCCGCAAGGACCGGCTGCCAGCACAGATCGTCTTTGAATCGGGAAGATTGGTGGTGAATCCGCCCGTGTTCAAATCGGTCATCACGGTCCCAAGTTGCAGGATGCAGTCGGCGGATTCGACGCGATTTCGGACATAGTCGCGGCTCCGATCCCCCTCAAAGAGGCCGATGAAATGCGGGCGGTGTTCGGAAAGAACGGTCTTGCCCAGCATCATGGTGACATAGGGGAAACCGGTTTGGTCGAGCAAACCGGCGAAATCCTCCTGCAGCTTGAAGCGGATCAGTTCCACGCCGCCGATCACGATCGGGTTCCGGGCCTTCTCCAGCAGGTCAAACGCTTCGTTGACCGCCTCGCCGAGTGCCGCCTGATCACTGGGCACGGGTGTCGGGAAGACAAAAGCGTCCGGCCGGTTGCACTTCATCATCACCACGTCCGAGGGGAAGCTGAGGTAAACAGGTTGCTGATGGGAAAGGCAGGCTGACAGCACCCGGTCGATTTCGGCCGGGGCCGTTGCCGCCGAAACGAGCTGGGTTGAAGCGGCGGTAATTTTTTCATAGATCCTCATCGGAATCTGGTAATCGCCCAGGGTGTGATGCAACAGCGGCCGCGTGCGGAAATTTATCGTGGCCGGCGAGCCGGTGATCACCACCACCGGCACCCGTTCGGCGAACGCTCCGGCCACGCCATTGACCGCGCTTAGCTCGCCGACCCCGAACGTTGAGCAAAACGCGCCGATGCCCCGTATACGCGCATAGCCGTCGGCGGCATAGGCCGCATTGAGTTCGTTGCAGGTGCCGACATACTTCAGGTCGCTGCGCAGGACCTGATTGAGAAAACCCAAAACGAAATCGCCCGGCACACCGAAAAGGTGATCCACGCCGATCTCCTTCAGCCGGATCAGCAGATATTCGGCCATGGTGATTTTTGAATTCAGCACAGGACGTTGCTCCTTGTTTCCCCGGGCGAATTTTTCGCTTTGAATTCATCCATGGCCCTGAGATCCGCTGGTTTTCTGCAGAGCAAGGTTCGCCGCCGCGAGCAGGCGTCGATGTGGTGGAGCAGTTCCGACGGGAGGGGGCTGGTCTTCATCGTGGGCGGAAACGGTCAGAGATCGTGAATCACCTTGGGCGGGAAAGCGGCCCGCAGCGCGTTCAGCACCGCCAGTACGTCGATGATTTCCTGCGCGATGGCGCCGTTGACCGGGCTGAGATGACCCGTGGCGGCGAAAGCCATGCCGATCACGCTGAGCGCCATGCCCCCCACGGCGCTTTGGAGCGCAATGATCCGCATCCGGCGGCTGATGTGCATGAACTCGTCCACCTTCTCGAGCGAGTTGTCCATGACCACGACGCCGGCCGCTTCCGCGGTCACGTCGCTATTCTGCCCGATCGCCATGCCCACGGTGGCGGCCATCATCGCCGGGGCGTCGTTGATCCCGTCGCCGACATAGAGGGTTTTCGCCTTCGCGGTCTCGGCGCGGACTAGCGCGAGCTTTTGCTCCGGACTTTGCTCCGCGTAAATTTCCGAGATGCCCACTTGCACGGCCAGGTAGCTCACCTCGGACTTGCGGTCGCCCGACATGATCATCACGCGCTGGAATTGGTGCTTCGGTCCAAGATGCTTCACGAAGGAGCGGCTCTCGGCCCGCGGCGCATCGCGAAAGCGCAAAGCTGCCGCGTAGCGCCCGTCGACCGCCACCACGCACTCGAGTCCGCCCGCGACCGGCGGCAGCTGGTCGATGCCCGCCATTTTTTGAGCGGTCGCCTTGTTGCGGCTGGTGATCTGCACCGTCCGGCCGGCGACCGTGCCGCGCAGCCCCTGGCCGGGCGCCTCGCCCACCTCGGTTGCCTCGGGCGGGGTGAGGCCCTGCTCCTTGGCGGCGGCAAGGATGGCGCGCGCCAGCGGATGTTTGGAGTATCGCTCAAGGCCGGCCACTAGCGTCAGCACCTCCTTGGGCTCGAGGCCCGGGGCGACGAGCTGCTCGGTCAGCTTGGGCTCGCCGTAGGTGAGCGTGCCGGTCTTGTCAAAGATCGCGGTGCGGCAGCCGGTGATCTGCTCGAGCACCACGGGGCTCTTGACGATGATGGCCCGGCGCGCGCACAGGGAGATCGAGCCGATGATCGCGATGGGAATGGCCAACAGCAGCGGGCACGGCGTGGCGATCACCAGCACCGCGAGGAACCGGATCGACTCCCCGCTGATGACCCACGCGAGCACGGCGACCGCCAGGGCCACCGGCGTATAGATCGCGCCGATTTGATCGCCGAGGCGCTGCAGCTGCGGGCGCTTTGACTCCGACTCGCGCATGACTTCCATGATCTTCGCGTAACGCGAATCGGCGGCGCGTTGCGTCGTGCGAATGGTCAGCGCCGTCTCGCCGTTGAGCGCGCCCGAGATCACGGCGGTGCCGGTGGTCTTGGTGATCTGGAACGGCTCGCCGGTGAGATAGGACTCGTCCATGACGCCATGGCCGGCGGTGACGACGCCGTCCGCCGGGCAGATCTCGTGCGGAAAAATCACGAGGATGTCGCCGACCGCGATCTCCGCGAGGGCGACATCCTGCGTTTCCGTCCCCTGCCGGCGGTGGGCCACCGACGGCATCCGCTTGGCGAGCGCGGCGAGCACCGAGGAGGCGCTGCGCAGCGCGTAACTCTCCAGGGCCTCGCCGCCCGCCAGCATCAGCACGATGATGGAGCCGGCGAGGTATTCGCCCAGGACTACGGAGGTGATGATGGAAATGCCGCCGAGCAGATCGGAACCGAATTCCCGTTTCAGCAGCTTGCGGAGCAAATCGTAGAGCAGCGGCAGGCCGCCGATCAGCAACGTGGCCAGCAGCGGCAGTTCGTAAGCCGTGCGCGCGGCGTGAACACCGAAGCGGAGCACGAGGTGAGCAGCGATGCCCAAGATGGAGAGCGCCGCGATGATAGTGGTCTTCCGCTGCCAGAGGGTCGCGGGGGCATACCAGGCGCGCCTGGGCGGCGGCATCGCGCCCGGCTCCGGCGCGGGTGCCTTCGTGGGGCCGCTCGTGGCAGGACGATCTAGGCTGGTGTTCATGGCGAGGGTTTCAGGGCGGTGGAGGCGGTCCGGCCGGACCACGTGGCCAGCAGCGCGAGGGTGATCGTGAGGGTCACGGGGCCTAGAATCAGACCCGCCGCGCCGAAGACGACCAGACCGCCGACAACCGACATAAAGGCGAGCACCGTGTGCTGCTTGAGGCGGTTGCCCACGAGGATCGGGCGGAGCAGGTTGTCGACTGTGCCGACCACCAGCATGCCCCACAGGGTGAGGACCAGGGCCTTCCCCCACTCGCCCGCCGAGGCCAGGTAGAGTGCCGCAGGGATCCACACCACAAAGGCTCCCAGCACCGGCACGATGGCCAGCAACGCCATCACTCCACCCCAGAAAAACGGGGCCGGCAGGCCCAGCCACCAGAACATGAGCCCGCACAGGACGCCCTGCAGCAGGGCAACCGCCAAGGTGCCGTAAACCGTGGCGTGGATGGTATCGTCGACCTGGCGATAGAGCCGATCCATCGTTTCATCAGGCAGGGGGGACAGGGACCGGAGCGATTGGAGCACGGCCCGGCGGTCGCGAAGGAAAAAGAAGAGCAGGTAAAAGGTTAGGCAGAGGCCGATGACTTGGTAGATGGAGCCCTTCACGAACGCCCCAGCGGTCGTGCTCAGCCAGGCGGCGAGCGACTTCACCATGCCCGGCAGGTCGGCGCGCTGCTGGATGATCCCAGCCAGCTGGGCGAGGTGCGGCTGGTTGTCGAGGGTGTGTCGCCACTCGCCGGAACTGAACTTGGTTCCAAAGATGTCCGCCCCCTTGGCTGCCTGCACCACCAGCTGCTGCGCCACGAAGGTGGCCGGGACGATCACAATGATGCCGATGATCAGGACCGTGACCAGGGCGGCGGCACCGGGGCTCCGCAGGGCGGTCTCCAGCCGGCGCTGCAGGGGGACGAACATAACCGCCAGGGCGAGGGCCCACGCCATCGCCGGCAGGAAGGGTGCGGTCAGCTGGTAGCAGAGATAAATACCAAGCGCGGTCGCCGCGAGGAGCACGAAGGTTTTGCCCTGGCGGCGCAGGCTCCGGTCATTCGCCTCAGCGAAAGACGCCGGGGGCAGGTCGGGTGCGGGCCCGGATGAGTTCCCGGGTGCAGGCGGTTCGGGCCGTGCAGCCGCTGGCGTTCCCCTGGGCATGGGCTGATTACCGTTCACGGAAGATCGACCAGCCGCCGGAGCGGATCTCGGTATGACGAATTTGGCCGCCGAGCATGGCCGTCCAGCCCATCAGGCCGCAAACGGCCAACGCCGCGATGAGGATGATGGAACCGGGCCAGGCTGGCACGGGTTTGCCATGCCGGAAGAAAATGAGGCCCGTCAGTGACATCACGCCAAGCACCGCTATGCCGATGAGGGCCACCGTTGCGGCCTCCTGGTGTTCCTCAATGGTCGATTGGGAAACTCCGCTCATTCGTTTCACCGCATGCTCGGCCGGCTCGCCGGTGAAATAGGCAGGCAGCGCCAGCAGGGAGCAGATCACGAACGCCCCCAGCGCGGCCTTGGTTACATCCGCGCTTTTCCGCCAGAGACCGAACCCCAGCAAACCCAGAGCGAACGCCGTCCCAATGACCGGGAGATGATTGGTGATGAGATGGAGGTGAAGCAGTGTCATGGTGTGCTGGAATCAACCGGCCGGGATATGGCACGCACGTCGGCCGGATCAGAGCCGGTTGTCTTCATAAGATGCTAATTCCGGCAGCCCGGGGGTTCCGTCTTTCACTGTAATCGAGCTTATGGTCCTTCTTCCGGGCACACTTACGGGAGTGGCCCGGCACGCGTTCCACCCTCTATTCCGTCGTTTTGCCGTCGAAGTGCTCGTTGTCGGCCTCCGCGTCGGCGCGGGTATGGTGGACGACGCCGTCCCGATGATTCGGGGGCGCATAGAGCGTATAGAGCTTCAAGGGAACACTGCCGGTATTGATGATGTTATGTTCCGTCCCACCAGGGACGACCACGGCAAAACCCGCCCGAATCGCCGTCCGAACGCCGGCGAGGACCAACTCACCGGAACCCTCTTCGACGCGAAAGAACTGGTCGGCTTGGTGGGTTTCCGCCCCGATCTCCTCCTTGGGCTTGAGCGCCATGAGGACCAACTGGCAGTTTTTTGCCGTATAAAGCACTCGACGAAACTCGGTATTCTTGATGGCGAGACTCTCGATATCTTGCACAAATCCCTTCATGATCACTCCTTTTTCTTTCATGGACTGATTTGGTTCTTTCGTTGCCTGGCTGCGTTCCATCATTTTGTCCTCCCTCATCTGCCCGGTCGCAGGCTCGGCCGGTTGGGCCTGGGCCGGAGACCAGAGGGCCAGGGTCAGGGCGATGGCGAGACTGGAACGGATGAGTAGATTTGGGTGGGTTTTTGGTTTCACGGTTTTTGCTTTTTCCCCCGTTTTGTTCGCAGTGGTGTCCTGTTGACGAGGATTTTAGAAATCGGTTTCAGGCGTGGAGCGCCCTATTTGGATTTGTCCCGGATTATTTTATTGAGGGCCACGCCTTCCTGGCCGGTGGCCTTCTCCGCCTGGTCCTTGAGCACATCCAGCTCCCTGGTTCTGGCCGGGAGTTGTTCAAACGTCTCCAGGTCCCTGGCGAAATCTTTCTCGGCTTCCGGTGGCTTATCTCTCATTGGCACGAGGCCAGGCTTAACCTTTCACGGCGAAGCCGACTTTGATGGTCACCTGCCAGTGATGCACCTTGCCCTTGTCAATGTCGCCGCGCGTGTCGACCACCTGGAACCAGCACAGGTTCTTGATGGTCTTGTGCGCGCGTTTGATGGCCTTGATCACGGCGTCATCGATGGAAGTGGTCGAGGTGCCGGTAAGTTCGATGAGTTTATAGACGGGGTCTTTCATGTTCGGGATTTCAGGCTGGGTTCGCGACAGGGTTGCGGCTTAATTGCAGCCGCACTTGGTGTGGGATTCCTTGATCGCTTTTTCAACCGCTTCCCGGGTTTCACCGGTGGCCTTCTGAATGCGGCCCACCAGTTCCTCCTGCTTGCCCTCGACATATTGCAGGTCGTGGTCCGTGAGTTTGGCCCACTTCTGTTTCAGTTTTCCCTTGGTGATGTTCCAGTCGCCCTTGATTTCGAGTGCGTTCATGATCTTGGTTCCGTTATTCGTGCGCCGCCAGCCTGGCGGCAAAGGTGTTCCCGGGTAGGATACCGGCTGAGCCTACGATCTGGCCCGGTCCGATGCCATGGGGCATAACCCTACGCTGGTTCAGGGGTGCCCTGCTCGCCCCAGCCCGAGCACACGGCACGCGGAGCGGGCGATCATGATTTCCTCGTCAGTACGGATGACCCTTACCTTGACGCGACCAGTATCCGGTGAAATCAGCGGTGCGTGCCTCGCGTTGCGCACACGGTCCAATTCGAGACCGAGAAAGCCCAGTCCGCTGCAGATTCGCTGCCGGATGAGCGGCGCGTTTTCCCCGATGCCGCCGGCGAAGACAAGCGTGTCCAGGCCGCCGAGCGCCGCGGCATAGGAGCCGATCCACTTTTTCGCCTGATAACAAAACAACGCCACGGCTTCGGCCGCCCGGACGTCGGTGGACTCTCGGGCGAGCAAGTCCCGCACATCGGAGCTGATCCCGGAAACTCCGAGCAGCCCCGATTCATGGTTCACCATCCGGTCAAATTGCGAGGGAGACATCCGCTCAGTGCGGGCGAGAAACGAAAGCAGGCCCGGATCCAGATCGCCGGAACGGGTGCTCATGACCAGGCCGGCGGCCGGCGTGAAGCCCATGCTGGTGTCGATGCTCTTGCCGTGGTGCACCGCCGCCAGACTGGCGCCATTGCCCAAGTGGGCGAGGATCACCCGGCCCTTCGCCGCCTGAGGATCGAGACGCCCGAGTTCCTCCAGCAAATAGGTGTAGGACAGACCGTGAAAGCCGTAGCGCTCGACGCCCTTCGCCGCATATCGCCGCGGGACCGGCAGCAACTTCGCGACGCGTGGCATGGTGCGGTGAAAGGCGGTGTCGAAGCACGCCACCTGCGGCAGCATCGGATGACGCTTCCGAATCGCCTCAATCAGCTCGATTTCGCGCGGCAGGTGATCGGGGTCGTACGGCGTGATGCGGTGCAGTTCCGCGAGCAACTTCGACGTGATCCGCTCCGGTATAGTATGCTTCATTCCGTGCACGACGCGGTGGCCCGCGGCTTTGAGCGATGCTAAGTCCGGCTGCGCCTCCAGCCAGTCCAGGAGAAAACCCGCCGCCGTGCAATGATCGTTGGCCGCCAAACGGTGGGGGCCCTGTGGTTTTCCCGCCGGCCCGGTGACGGTGAAATTCGTGCCGTCCAAACCGATGCGATCAATCTTCCCGGCAAGCCGCAGCCGCAGTGTCTGGCCGGCTTCATACACGGCGAACCGGATGCTCGACGAGCCGCCGTTGATAGTCAGGACGCAAGGCAGCCCGGGTTTCATTGATCAACTCCCGGGCTAATATCACCCGTCGGTGGTCCGGGTTGGCGATTGGTTTTCACACCGTACCATGAAGGGCAATCGGTCATTCCACAATAGGGTGTTCGACCCAAGATTGCTCGAGCCGGTTCACGTTCGACTAGGGTTATGCCCCATAGCTCGCGCCAGACGATGCGCGCATCCTGAATGGCTGGCAGAATTACTCCCGCCAGCGGGAACGGGCCGTTCCAAGACCCGCACCACCAGCCCACCAACAAATATGAATCCGCCCGCATCACTCACCGGCTCGCATCTGCGCACCTACAACGCCATTTTCCAACATCCCGTCTCGCACAATCTGGGCTGGCACGATGTTCACGCCCTGTTCCGCCAACTCGGCCAGGTCGAGGCGGAACCCAACGGCAATTTGAAGGTGACGCGCAACGGCCAAAACCTGATGTTGCATCCGCCACGCACCAAGGATGTCGCCGAGACCGACGAACTCATGGCCCTGCGTCACTTTCTGGAGCGATCGGAGCCGGCCCTGTCTGGAGCGAAAGAAGCCGAGGCACACTGGCTGCTGGTGATCGATCACCATGAGGCCCGCCTTTTCCGGGTTGAAATGGCCGGGGGCAGTCCGCAGCAGATTCTGCCCCACAAGCCGGAAGACTTTTTCCGTCATGCGCACAACTCGAAGGATTTTTCACGGGGCCAGGAAAAACCCGACCCGAACAGCTTCTTCGAGCCGGTGGCCCGGGCACTGCATGCGACCGGCCGGATTCTCCTCTTCGGCACCGGCACGGGTACAAGCAGCGAAATGGAACAGTTCAGCGCGTGGCTGACACTCCATCACCCGGAAGTGGCCGGGCGGATCATCGGCTCAGTAATCGTGGATGAGCATCATCTGACCGAGGGCCAGTTGCTCGCGAAAGCGCGGGAATTTTACGCGCATGCCCCGAGGACCCCGGTATGAAGACCATGAAGGCGGTGAGCATTTATTCCTACGGCGGCCCCGAAGTGCTCGTCTATGAAGACGCACCGCTGCCGCATCCGGGAGACGGGGAAGTGCTGGTCCGGGTCCATGCCGCCGGGATCAATCCGGTGGATTGGAAAATCCGCGAGGGACACCTCAAGGAAATGCTGAAGCACACGTTCCCGCTGGTGCTCGGCTGGGATGTGTCCGGCGTGGTCGAAGCCCTCGGTTTCGGGGTCTCCCGGTTGAAGGTGGGTGATGAGGTCTTCAGCCGGCCCGACATCTCACGCGACGGGGCCTATGCCGAGTTCATCGTCATCAAGGAATCCGAAGTGGCCTTGAAACCGAAATCCATCGACCACATCCATGCGGCCGCCCTGCCCCTCGCCGGGCTCACGGGCTGGCAGACACTTTTCGATGCCGGCGGGCTCTCGCCGGGTCAGCGGGTGCTGATCCACGCCGCCGCCGGCGGAGTCGGGCACCTCGCGGTACAACTGGCAAAATGGAAGGGCGCCCATGTCATCGGCACGGCATCGGCGCGCAATCACGACTTTCTGCGCAAGCTCGGCGTCGATCAAGTGGTCGAATACCAGACGGTGCGTTTCGAAGAGACCGTGGCGGCAGTGGACGTCGTCCTCGATACCCAGGGCGGAGACATTCAGCAGCGTTCCTGGAAAGTGCTCAAGCCCGGCGGCATCCTGGTATCCATCGCGAGTCCACCCTCGGCCGAAATCGCGGCGACGCACGGGGTGCGGCAGGCATTTGTCTTCACCCAGCCCAACGCCGCGCAACTGGCGTTGATCGCAACTCTGGTTGAGGCCGAAAAACTCAAGGTGATCGTGGAAACCATCCTGCCCCTCTCTGATGCGACCCGCGGTCAGGAACTGAGTGAACGCGGCCACACGCGCGGTAAAATCGTGCTCCGGGTGGTTTAGCGCCCCGACAGGATCACGGCCGCCAAGCCTCATGGCTCTAAAATTTCAGGACTACTACGAAACGCTGGGGGTGGCCCGCACCGCCTCCGCGGAGGACATCAAACAGGCCTTCCGCAAGCTCGCGCGGATTCATCACCCCGATGTGGCCAAGAACAAGATCGCCGGGGAGGCGAAGTTCAAGGAGATCAACGAAGCCTACGAAGTTCTGGGCGATCCGGACAAACGGCGGCGTTACGACGAACTCGGAGCGAACTGGCAGGACGAAGGCCGCGGCCCGTCCGCCACCGGCGGCGGCCAGCGCGGCCGCGCGCGCCCACCCGGGAGTGAGCCCGATTTCGAATTTGGCGGGACCGGTTTCAGCGATTTTTTCGAATCGTTTTTCAGCAGCCGGCGGGGCGGCTTCGCTTCCGCCCGCGGTCCCACGACCGGGGAGAACGGGGAGGAAGGCGGATTCGTCCATCCCGGCCGAGACATCGAGGCCGATCTGCTCGTTACGCTGGAAGAAGCGCTGCGTGGTTCGCAGCGCAAAGTCACTTTGCGCCGGCCCGGGATGGACGGGGAGGCAGAACGCTCCAATACCTACCAGGTGCGCATTCCGCCCGGCATGCGGGAGGGCCAGCGCATCCGCCTCGCCGGGCAGGGCGGACCCGGACACGGCGGCGCCCCTGCGGGCGATCTCTACCTGCGCGTGCGGTTTGCGCGCCACCCCGATCTCAGGGTGCAGGGTGACGACATTTATTGCGACCTCGACCTCGCACCGTGGGAAGCGATCCTCGGGGTGAAGGCCGTCATCCCGACGCTCGCGGGCACCACCACGCTCCGGGTGGCGCCCGGCACCACCGCGGGCACCCAGCTGCGGGTGCGCGGCCAGGGTCTGCCCCGCGAGGACGGCAGCCGCGGCGATCTCTACGCCATCGTGCAACTGCAGGTGCCGGCCGCGGTCACAACAGAGGAGCAGGCGCTTTGGGAGAAACTGGCCGAACTTTCGACCTTCAACCCCCGGAAACGATCATGACAAATTTCATCTTCTACGACAACCCGACGCTGACTCTTGTCTGCGTGCCCTCCGGCGCTCCCATCCTATATTCGCTCGAGGCCGCCGCCCACCAGACCGGCGTGCATCCGGAGATGCTGCGGTATTACTGCCGGCTCGGCCTCTTTGGCGAAGCACGGGCGCAACCGGGCGACGAATTGATTTTCGACGACGATGCGCTCTATGAGTTGCGCCGTTTCGAATACTACCGCCGGAACCTCGGGGTCAACCGGCGGGCGCTGCCGCTGCTCTGCGAATTGTGGCGCGAGGTCGAGCGTCTGCAGGCGGAGCTTCGTTTCCTGCGCGGGCCTTGAAGGCGATCCGGGGCTGATCACCAGGGCAAACCGCCGGCAAATTTTTTCCCGTGTCGGGTAATACCCCATAGCCCCACAGTCGTCTTCCGGCCTACACTCGCCCGCCCAGAAACAAACGGATCACTTTCCCGACGGAGGGTCCGCCAAACAACTCAAGAGGGATGATTTATGCTGCAAAATATCAGAGAAATCTATGGCAACAAACTTACCGCGTTGGATGGCGACATCGGGCAGGTGAAGGATTTTTACTTTGACGACAAAACCTGGGTGATTCGCTACCTTGTTGCGGACACCGGATCATGGCTGACGGGCCGGCTCGTCCTCCTCTCCCCCCATGCCTTTGGAAAACTGGACCTGTATGAGAAGACGCTGCATGTGAAGCTGCATAAAAAGCAGATTCAAGACAGTCCCTCGATCGAATCGCACAAGCCGGTCTCCCGCCAATACGAGGTGGAATACTACAACTACTATGGCTGGCCGGCCTACTGGGAGGGCAGCGCGATGTGGGGCTTGGGCGGCTATCCCTTGGTCCTGCCACCATCCAAGGACGAAATGCTGGCCCACCTGCAGCATCACCATCGCGATGACAAACACCTGCAAAGCACCCGGGCGGTGACCGGCTATGGCATTCAGACAACGGACGGAGAGATCGGCCAGGTCAGCGGATTCATGGTGGACAAAAAGAGCTGGGCGATTCGCGAACTGGCCGTCGAAACCGGCCACTGGTACTCAGGCAAGGAAATCCTGATCTCCCCCGACAGGATCGAGCGAATCAGTTATGAGGAGTCGAAAGTCTTCGTGAACCTCACCAAAGCGGACATCCAGCAGACCGCGGAGAACAGCATCGTGAAGGTTGGCGCCTGAATCAGGAGGCGAAGAATATCCTGCCCGGGGTCACGGCCCGTTCAACGCCGGTGGTGAAAGCCACCCAAAAACAATACCATGAGCAAAATCGCCATCATCTATCATTCCACCTACGGACATACCAAGCTTCAGGCCGAAGCCGTCTTTCGTGGCGCAGAGAGTGTGCCCTCCATCAACGCACGGCTCTACACAGCGGAGGACGCGGCCGTGCGGCTGGATGAACTCGACGCCGCTGATGCCATCATCTTCGGTTGCCCGACGTATATGGGCAGCATGTCCGCCGGCATGAAGGCGTTCATCGAGGCCGCCGCCAAGAAATGGTACACCCTCGCCTGGAAGGACAAAATCGCGGGGGCCTTCACCAACTCCTCCTCCTTCTCCGGTGACAAGCTCAACACGCTTGTCGGACTCGTCATCAATGCGATGCAGCACGGAATGATTTTCGTGGGTCTGGGAATGATGCCGTCAGCCAACAAACCCGAGGGAATGAATCAAATCGCCGGGCCGGGACCGGACGCGCACAATCGCGTGGGGTCGTGGATCGGGCCGATGGCGGCCAGTTTTCAGGTCAACCAGCCCGGAGCACCCGGCAAGGGGGACCTTGAGACGGCGGATATTTACGGCCGGCGGGTTGCTGAAATCACCCTGCAATTCGTCCGGGGTCGAAAAGCGTAACCGAGCGCCGAACCAGGGGTCATTATCACATGGACAAAAATCCTCTCAACAAAGGCGTCTTGACCAATAACTCCGCCGGCATTGGCCCGGTGACCCGCGAGATGGTGCAGGCGCGCACCCGCGAACTGGCCATGATCGCCGGGCGGATTCCTCCGGAGGTATCGCAGGCGGATTATGAGCAGGCGAGACGCGAACTGACGGGCGAATCGGATCTGGACCGGCAGGATGCGATACTTGACTCGATCCCGGAGACTGAACGCTGGGATCCCGTACCGGGCTCCACCGGTCACCAGGCGCCGGAGTCGCCCAGCGAAGACGAGGATGACGAGGGGCGCAGCGAGACCGAACAACTCGTCGACGAGGGCGCCGAGGAAGCCGGACGCGATCAAATGCTCCAAGCTGCCATCGCCGCCGCCAAAAAGGCCAAGTGAGCGCCTGGAATCTCAACTGTCTGAGCCCTGCGGCGAGAGGGTGAAACATGGTCGCATCAGCAACCACAGCCTCGGCCCCGGAGCCCGGCACAGCGGGGTCAGGCAAAACCGGCTCATTTACGACCACAATGGTGCGGCAATCACCGACGGAGTATCGCCGCAGGTTGAGGCCTACGGCGCATCCCTTGGACAGAATCGCCGAAACGGCCCATGATACCGGCGCAATAATTTCCCATCTGCAGCAGACGGAGATTTACCGCGACTATCAGCGGGCGTTCGAAAACATCACGGGACTGCCCCTGGCACTGAGGCAAGCCGGCTCATTTCAACCGCCGCTGCACGGTTCAAAACGGCTGAATCCGTTTTGCGCCCTCATGGCGCGACGCAATAATTCGTGTGCGGCCTGCCTCCGGCTGCAGCAACGGCTCGAAGATGGGGGAATGAACGAGCCGAGGACTTTCGAGTGCTTCGCCGGCTTGCAGGAATCGGTTGTGCCGGTGCGGGCCGGCGGGAAGCTTCTGGGCTATTTGCAGACCGGCCAGGTCTTCCTGGGGCCGCCGACCATGAGGCGCTTCAACAAAGTCATGCGCGAAACGGGGGAAACGAAAACCGCCGCCGAAAGGCAGGAGCTCAAGACGGCATATTTTCAGACCCGGATCGTCGTAAAGAATCAATATGAGTCGATCCTCCGGTTGCTCACCGTATTTGCGAAGCATCTCGCCGTGGTGAGCAACCAGACCGTCATCCGGGCGGCGCCGGCTGAACTGCCCGCCATGACGAAAGCCCGCATATTCATCGCCGAGCACCACAAAGAGGACATGCCTCTCCGCGACGTGGCTCGGGCGGTGAGCATGAGCATCTTTTATTTCTGCAAGATTTTCAAGCAGACCACGAAACTCACCTTCACCGACTACCGCGCCCGCGTGCGCATCGAGTCGGTCAAGCAGATGCTCCTCGACCCGTACACGCGCGTGACCGAGGCGGCCTACGCCGCCGGCTTCCAGTCGCTCTCGCAATTCAACCGGGCGTTCCAGCGCGTCGAAGGCGAGTCACCCACCCTCTACCGCAGCCGGCTGCATGCCTCTCCCAACCGGGACCGGCAATGCCGCCTTGGTGGGGGAGACCGCGGACAATCTTATGAAACCCATGACTAAAATACAACCGACACCGGGATCAAACATCACTCGGGAGCAGATGATTCAGCTGCTGAACGAAGATCTGGCGGGAGAATATCAGGCGATCATCGCCTACACCGTGTATAGCCAGGTGCTGAAAGGCGCGGCCTACACGGACATTGCGCGGGAGTTGGAAGCACATGCCGGGGAAGAACTGGCGCATGCCATCAAAATCGCCCGACAGATTGATTATCTGGGTGGCATGCCCGGTGTGACACCCAAGCCGGTCAAAACCTCCACCGATCCGGTGGAAATGCTCCGAGCGGATCTGGAGAACGAACGGATAACGGTCGGGCGTTACCGCGAACGCATCCAGCAGGCAGAAGCCATGGGCGAATTCGCGTTAAGCGAGACCTTGCGGGCAATCATCGTGCAGGAACAGGAGCATGAAATCGACTTGAGTGCGGCGCTCGACATCAACGTGCCTCTCTCCTGACCGGCTTCCGGAGCAAGAACGCGGGAACTTTTTATGCCGAAAATACTGAACCGTGAAATTCGTCTCGTCTCCCGCCCCAGCGGAACCCCCACCGCGGCCAACTTTGCCCTCGCGCAGACCGAACTGGAACCACTGCAGGACCAGCAGGTGCTGGTTCGCAATCTCTTCATGTCCGTGGATCCCTACATGCGCGGCCGCATGAACGAGGGGAAATCGTATGTGCCCCCGTTCGAGCTGGGTCGGCCGCTCGAGGGCGGCGCCGTCGGTGAGGTCATTGAATCGCGCGCCAAGGAATTCACGCCGGGCGATGCCGTCACCTCCAACCTTGGCTGGCGGGAATGCTTCATTGCTTCGCCGGATGTGTTGCATCTGGTCAGCCGCGAGGTGCAACCGCTCTCGGTCTACCTCGGCGCCCTTGGCATGACGGGTATGACCGCCTGGGTTGGGCTGAATCTGGTGGGAGTGAAAGCCGGCGAGGTCCTTTTTATCTCGGGAGCCGCCGGGGCGGTCGGGAATGTGGCCGGACAACTGGCCAAATTGCGCGGCTGCCGCGTCATCGGGTCAGCCGGTTCGATGGAAAAGGTCAGGTTCCTGCGGGAAGAATGCGGGTTTGACATCGCCTTCGATTACAAGGTCGGCCCCGTGCTCGAACAACTGAACCTCGAGGCGCCCGACGGCATCGATGTCTATTTCGACAATGTGGGCGGTGAAACGCTCGAGGCCGCACTCTCGGCACTGCGGGTGAATGGCCGCATCATCGCCTGTGGCGGCATCTCGGGATACAACGAGGAAAAGCCGCGACCCGGTCCCTCCAACCTTTTCAACATGATCACCAAGCGGCTGACGATGAAGGGGCTGATTGTTCGCGACTGGCTGGACCGCCAAAGTGAATTTGACAAGGAAGTGGGCGGTTATTTCCGTGCGGGCAAGCTTAAGAACAAGGAGACGGTGGTGGAGGGAATCGACCAGGCGGTGGGTGCATTTCTCGGTCTGTTTGCTGGAAAAAATATGGGCAAGATGGTGGTGAAGCTGGCCTAGGTGGCGGCACGAGCATCATGGCTGCATCCACGCTAGACTCAACCGTCGCCGCGCTCCTGGCTCCGGGCAAAGGCATCCTGGCCGCCGACGAGAGCCTTCCGACCATCGGAAAAAGATTCGCCGCGCTCAAAATCCTGTCCAGCGAGGAGAATCGCCGGGCCTACCGCGAATTGCTGTTCACGACTCCCGGCCTGGGAGAATTCATCAACGGGGTGATTTTATTCGACGAGACAATCCGCCAAAGGACGAAGGACGGTGTCTCCCTGCCGGAGCTTCTTGCCAAACAAGGCATCATACCCGGCATCAAGGTGGACCTTGGAACCATCGCCCTGGCCAATTTCCCGGGAGAAAAGATCACCCAAGGCCTCGATGGTCTTCGCGAACGGCTTTCCGGCTATCGGGAACTCGGCGCGCGCTTCACCAAGTGGCGGGCGGTGATCACCATCGGTGAGCGCCTTCCGACGGCGGCCTGCCTCACCGCCAACGCCCACGCTCTGGCACTTTTCGCCGCGCTGAGCCAGGAAGCCGGATTGGTGCCCCTTGTGGAGCCGGAGGTTTTGATGGACGGCGATCACACTCTGGCCCGCTGCGAAGAGGTCACAGCGGTCACCTTGAAGACGGTATTCGCCGCGCTCTGCGCTCATCGCGTCGTGCTGGAGGCGATGTTGCTCAAGACCGGCATGGTACTGCCGGGCAAGGAAAGTCTGCCGCAGGCCGGCGTGGATCTGGTGGCCGCAGCCACAATCCGCTGCCTGCGCCGGACAGTGCCCGCCGCGGTTCCGGGGGTTGTATTTCTTTCGGGCGGGCAAAGTGACGTGGCGGCAACGGAACGGTTGAACGCCATCTGCCGGATGGGTGGAGTCCCGTGGAAGTTCAGCTTTTCCTTCGGACGCGCGCTGCAGGACGCTGCATTGAAAACCTGGCTGGGCTCGCCGACAAACGTGGCGGCAGCACAGACGGAGCTGCGCCACCGGGCCCGGTGCAATGGTCTCGCCGTGCAAGGGAAGTATGGGAAACAGGCGGAAAACGAAAGATCCGCCCGCTAGATTTTGCAGTAAAACCATGATCAACTCCAAACCAACGGCCAAGGCCAAGCCGCAGCGGATTGGAATCGCCGCGGACCACGGCGGATTCGAACTGAAGCAATATCTGGTCGCGAGACTGCTTGCGACCGGCCGGGAGGTAACCGACTTCGGCCACAGCCGGCTGGATCCGGACGATGATTATCCTGATTTTGTCGTTGCGCTGTCGCAGGCAGTCGCACGCGGGGAAGTGGTGCGCGGCGTGGCCATCTGCGGCAGCGGTGTGGGGGTCTGCGTGGCCGCCAACAAGGTGGCGGGTGTCCGCGCGTGCCTGATTCATGAAACGTTTTCCGCGCAACAAGGCGTCGAGGACGATGATCTCAACATCATCTGCCTCGGCGGCCTGGTGGTAGGCCACGCGGTCGCATGGGAGCTGGTGCAGACTTTTCTCGCGGCGCGCTTCAGCGGTGCGGCGCGACATCGCCGTCGGCTGGCCAAGGTGGCGAAACTCGATGGCGAGCCGTCAAGGGCGCCCTCGGCGCAAAGCCACCCGGCGGAAAGCGAAGCGGTCGAGGCGTGGGAGAATGAAGGCGATCCCAACTAATCTTGTTGCATAAACGATTCATCAATCATGAACCCGACCACCCCCGGCCGTCCGTCTCCGCCCGCCCCGGCACCCGGCCTTGAAGCTCTCACGGAACTGGCCATGGACTTGCGTTGGTCGTGGAGTCATTCCTCGGACGAATTGTGGCGGCGGCTCGATCCCACGCTCTGGTCGCTGACCCATCATCCCAACGTGGTGCTCAATACCGTGTCGCGCGAAAAACTGGCGGGCGCGCTGGCCGATCCGGACTACTGCCGGTTGCTCGACCGCTCGGCGCAGGCCCGGCGGCAAGCGGCGGCAACCCCGGCATGGTTCCAACAAAAATATCCCAAGGCTCCGCTCACCTGTGTCGCTTATTTTTGCATGGAATTCATGCTGAGCGAGGCGCTTCCGATTTATTCGGGCGGACTGGGCAACGTGGCCGGCGATCAGCTCAAGGCGGCCAGTGATCTGGGAGTGCCGGTCATCGGCGTCGGCTTGCTCTACCAGCAGGGCTATTTCCGCCAGGTGCTCGACCGGAACGGAGTGCAACAGGCCTTCTATCCCTACAATGATCCGGGGCAATTGCCGATCACCCCGGTGCGCCAGCCGAACGGGGAGTGGCTGCGCCTGGAGATCGTGCTGCCCGGTTATTCCGTCTGGCTGCGCACCTGGCAGGTCGAGGTTGGCCGGACCAGGCTGTACCTGCTTGACACCAATGACGCCGCCAACTTTCCCGTGCATCGCGGCATCACCGGCGAACTGTATGGTGGCGACCCGGAATTGCGCCTGAAGCAGGAGATGGTGCTCGGACTGGGCGGCTGGCGATTGCTCGCCGCGCTCGGCCTCAAACCGGACGTCTGCCACCTCAACGAAGGGCATGCCGCCTTTGCGCTGCTGGCGCGCGCCCAGGGTTTCATGCAAGAGACCGGGCAGCCGTTCGCCGTCGCACTGGCCGCCACCCGCGCCGGCAATCTCTTCACCACCCACACGGCCGTCGCCGCAGGATTCGACCTTTTTTCCCCGGCATTGATGGAGCAGTATCTCGGCCGGTATGCGCAGGAAAAGCTCGGCCTTTCGGTGCAGGAGCTGCTGGCCTTGGGCCGGCGGAATCCCGCCGATACGAGCGAACCTTTCAACATGGCCTACCTGGCAACCCGCGGGTGCGGTTCAGTCAATGGCGTCAGCCAGTTGCATGGCCGGGTGAGCCGGCACATCTTTGCGCCGCTCTTCCCCCGGTGGCCGGAGGGCGAAGTGCCGGTCGGTCACGTGACCAACGGCGTGCACATGCCGACCTGGGACTCGGCGGCGGCGGACGAACTTTGGACGGAGGGGTGCGGCAAAGACCGATGGCTGGGAACGTCGACCACCCTGGAGACGGACCTCCGCCGAGTTTCCGATGAAACGATCTGGGCGCTACGCGGCACCAGCCGAAAATCCCTGGTGGAATATGCCCGTGAGCGCGTCGGCCGGCAGATGGCCGTCGGTGGAGCCGGGGTGGAGGCGATCGCCCGGACCCAGGCGCGGCTGGACCCCGGTGTGCTGACGCTTGGTTTCGCGCGCCGTTTTGCGACTTACAAAAGGCCCAACCTCCTGTTGCACGATCCCGGCCGGCTGATCCGCATCCTGAAAAATCCCCAGCGCCCGGCGCAGCTCATCCTCGCCGGCAAGGCGCATCCGGCCGACCAAGCCGGGCAGGCGCTGATTCAGGAATGGACGCGCTTTATCCGGCGCAGCGATCTGAATCCGCCCGTGATCTTTCTGGCCGACTATGACATGCTTCTGGCCGAAAGCCTGGTGCAGGGGGTTGACGTTTGGATCAACACGCCCCGGCGACCGTGGGAGGCCAGCGGAACGAGCGGAATGAAGGTGCTGGTCAACGGCGGCCTCAACCTTTCCGAGTTGGATGGCTGGTGGGCCGAAGCTTACCGGCCGGATGTTGGCTGGGCCTTGGGCGACGGCCAGGAGCACGGCGAGAACCCCGCTTGGGATGCCGTCGAAGCCGAGGCGCTCTACGAGCGACTTGAACAAGAGGTGATACCGGAATTCTATGCGCGCAACGAACAGGGCATTCCCTCGGCCTGGGTGGCGCGAATCCGGGAAAGCATGGCGCGGTTGACTCCCCGATTTTCCGCCAGTCGCACGGTGCAGGAATACACCGAGCAGCATTATCTGCCCGCGGCCAGGGCGTATCGGATGCGCGCCGCCGGCAAGGGCGCGGCGGCGCGGAAGCAGGTCGATTGGCGAAATGCGCTGGAGTCGAAGTGGGCCGCACTCCAGTTTGGCCCCGTGACAGTGGAAACCAAAGGGACACAGCACGTCATTGCGGTGGCCGTTTTCCTAAACGACACCAATCCGGACAACGTCCGGGTGGAGCTTTATGCCGATGGAGCGAAGGGCGGTGACGCAGTGCGCCAGGAGATGACGCGGGTGCGACCGCTGGCGGAGAGAACGGGTGGCTACCTTTATAGTGCCACCGTGTCTTCCGCCCGTCCGGCGACGGAGTTCACCGCGCGAATCATGCCGCATTGCGATGGCGTCGCCGTTCCCCTTGAGGCCGACTGTATCCTCTGGCAGAAATGAACGCCATCCCGCGTCACGAATTGCAGTCATGACCGCTCAGATCTTCCTCATCCGCCATGGGGAAACCGCATGGTCGGCTACGGGCCGGCACACCGGGCGCACCGACCGCCCTCTCAATGAAAACGGCGAGCGCCGTGCGGCCGGTCTCGGTGGACGGTTGAAAGGCATCGCGTTCACCCATGTGCTCACCAGCCCGCGGCAGCGTGCCCGGCGGACCTGCGAACTGGCCGGTCTCGGCGCCGGGGCACGGGTGGAACCGGATCTCCAGGAATGGGATTACGGCGCTTACGAAGGCCTGACGACGGCAGAGATCCGTGCGCAGCAACCGGGCTGGAGCCTGTTCCAAGACGGCTGTCCGCAGGGCGAAACGGTGGAGCAAATTTCCCGCCGGGCAGACCGGGTTCTCGCCGGCGTCCGCCCGCTGGGCGGAACGGTGGCCCTGTTTTCGCACGGACACTTTCTGCGGGCACTCGCCGTGCGCTGGATTGGGTTGCCTGTCGGGGCGGGCCGGCACTTTGCCTTGGATACCGCCTCGTTGAGCATTCTCGGTTACGAACGCCCTGATGGGGAAAATCCGGTTCTCTCGCTTTGGAATGCCGGCTCGTTCCAGTCTGGCGTTGCGCCCACCGTGTGATTTCGGGATGCCGAATCCCGGTGTCCAGAAGCCGCCTGGTGCGTGGCGGCGCGGCGCGCAGGTCCGTGGTCTCAAGCCGCGTGATACTCGATGCTAAGACTGCGTTTTTCGCGACACGTGATGCCGTGCGTGGTTCGCGCCACTCTCGACGGATTGCTTCGCTTCCATTCGCCGTTGGGCGGAGGGGTTGGCCCGGTTCATCCGGGCCAACGGATTCGTGGCCTCGGGCATGACCAAAGGTGGTTTCACGCTGGGACTGACCAATTCGGCCAGCTGGTTTTTTTTAGGGTTCTGGTTCATCGTGGTTGAAGCGGGCAGAATATCAGACCGCCCTTAGGACTGACATGGGGTGTTCAATGCATGGCGCTCCCGCCGCCAGCCCCCCGCCCGCTCCCCTTACTCCGGCCGGGTTGAGAGGCGAAGTAGGGTTACACCTAATAGCTTGGGACGCGCAAGTGGGACATCATGACCGCCGAAGTTTAACGTCATCAACCCAACCAGAGAGGATTAATCATATGGCAAAGAAAAGCAGAGGCGGCAGAATGACCGCCGCCAAGAAACGCGCCGCAAAATCACGTGGAGGCAAGGGCCTGGTCAAGAACCGCCCCGCCGGCCGGAAAATCATGAAAACGTAACGGCACCGGGCCGTGACCAAAAAATTACAGAGGCCGTCCCGCGACGGACTTTTTTGTTTCCAATGAGTGAGCAACCAGCGCGGTGCGCGACCTGCCACCAGCCGATGGAAGGAAAGTTCTGCTCGCATTGCGGGGAGCAGCGCCTCGGGCCGGAGGACCATACGTTGAAGCGTTTCTTCGAGCACCTGTTTGTAGCCTTCGCCAATGCCGACGGAAAAGTTTTTCTCACGCTGCGATTCCTTCTGATCCGTCCGGGTCAGCTCACGGCCGACTATCTGCGGGGGCGGCGCAAGCCGTATATCCCTCCGCTGGAGCTTTTCCTGATCAGCAACCTGATTTTCTTCCTGCTCCACCCGTTTATCGGTTCGAACACGCTCACGACGGATCTCAACACGCAGTTGCACTACACCTGGCATAAGGCCATCGCCCAGACCCTGGTGACACCGCGGCTCGCCGCCCGCGCCATCTCGGCGGAGGCTTATGCCGTAATCTTCGATCCCGCCGCGGTGACGCAGGCCAAGTCACTCGTCATCCTGGTGGTGCCGATCTTCTCGCTGGCCGTGATGGCGCTCTATTGGCGACGCCGGCGGCATTACACCGCCCACCTCATCTTCTCCCTCCACTTTTGCGCGTTCTGGCTCCTGCTGATCTGTGCGACCCTGGCGCTGACCAACATCACGGTAAGCCTGTTGCGCCACGCCCGCGTGTTCCCGTCGGCCGATGTCGTAAACTGGAGCATCATCGTTTTCAATCTCGCGGTCATGGCCGCATACCTCTTCCGCGCCGTGCGGGTGGCCTTTGACCGTGAATCAACCTGGGTGACGATGGCAAAGGCACTCACCCTGGGTGTCGCCCTGGATCTTTCACTGCAGGCTTACCGTTTCGTCCTGTTCTTCATCACGTTCTGGTCGACTTAACCGTGAAAACCCTGCTGCTCATCTGCTATTTTGCGACGTGGGGCTTCATTCCGCATCTGCTGCTGCTCAAGAAGCGCCCCGCCGCCACGCTCGCCTGGCTCTGGGCCATCGTCTTCATCCCGCTGCTGGGTGCATTCGTCTATTTCGCGATCGGGACCGACCGTCTGAAACGCCTGCGGCTCAAGCGGCGGAATCTTTTCTCCGCGCGGACTTCGCGGCAGCGCACGCCCGACAGCACGACGGATGGCGCCACCACCCTACTCCTGCAGGAGCTGCCGCGCCGGGACCGCCAGTTCCTGCAACTGCTGTCCCGCATCAACCAGCTTCCCGTCAGCTCCGCGGCCAGCCTCCGCATCCTGTGCAACGCGAAGGAATTTTATCCCGCGCTGGAGACGCGGATCCGGGAGGCCGTCCACCACATCCACCTGGAATTCTATATCTGGCAGGGCGACCAGACGGGCGGGAGGTTCCTGCAACTGCTGACCGAGGCGGCCCGCCGCGGCGTCATCGTGCGCCTGCTGCTTGATGGCGTGGGTTCCTACGGTCTTGCGGAGGACCGGCTGGCGGATTTTACGGCCGCCGGCGGCCGGTTTTCCTGGTTCCAGAGCCTCGATCCGAAGCGCCTCCGCTTCTTCATGAACCTCCGCAACCACCGCAAGCTGCAGATCGTCGACGGCGTGGTGGCGTTCGTCGGCGGCATGAACATCGGATTGGAATACGAAGGCCTTGATCCAGCCATTGGCCACTGGCGCGATGTGCAGGTGGAAGCCACCGGTTCTGTGGCGGGCGAGCTCCAGGAGGTTTTTGCCGACGACTGGTTCTTCGCCACCGGGGAGAAGATCTCCGATCCCCGCTTTTTCCCGGAGCACCCGGGGCGGGCCCGGCAGCCCGTGCACATCGTCCTGGGCGGGCCGGACCGCCGGAACGAGCCCATCAGCAAATCCATCGTCAGTCTCCTCAACGAGGCGAGCGACCGGGTCTGGATCGCCACCGGCTACTTCGTGCCCGACGACATCGTACTGACGGCGCTGGAGCTGGCGGCCAGCCGGGGGGTTGATGTGCGGCTGCTCATCTCCGAGAAAAACGACCACCCGTGGCTCGTGAACGTCGGCCGCTCCTACTATGGCGAACTGCTCGCCGCCGGCGTGCATATCTTTGAATACTCGGCCGGCATCCACCACGCAAAGATCGCGCTGGCCGATGACCACTGGGCGATGGTCGGCTCGGCCAATCTCGACTACCGGTCGATGCGGTTGAACTTCGAGCTCAATCTCCTCTTCCATTCGCGGGAGCGCAACAGTGAGCTCGCGCGCATCCTTGCGCAGGATTTCGCCCTTTGTCAGGAAATCGACCCGGTGGTTTTTTCCCGCCGGCCGTTCCGGCAGAGATTCGCCGAGGCCGCGCTCCGGCCCTTGTCGCCCATGTTGTGAGCACCGCACCATGCGGCCGGGGGTCGGTAGCACAACACCCCATTCTTTCCGGCCGGGTTAGCGGATAGTCTTGGCGGACTGTCATGGTCGCTCAAAACTCATCTCCTTTCTCCGCTCCGTCCTCCCGCCCGATTACCGATCGCGCCGCCCGGGCGGCCGTCTCGCGCCAGGAGGCGTTGTACGACGCCACGCTGGTGCGCCGCTTCAATGCCGGCGACGAAACCGCGTTCATCGAGATCGTGACCCGCTACCGGGCAAAGCTGCTCGCGGTCGCGCTCGGCCTGCTGCGGAATCATGCCGATGCCGAGGAGATCGCCCAGGACGCCTTCATCCGCGCCCATCGGGGTCTCGCCCGTTTCCGGGGTGATTCCTCACTCTCCGCCTGGCTGCATTGCATCACCCTCAATCTTTCGCGCAACCGCTACTGGTATTTCTACCGCCGCCGCCGCCATACGACGCAATCGCTCGACTGCGCCATCAGTGCCGATAACCAGGCGACCTTCGCGGATCTGGTCGCCTGCAACTCCCCCGGTCCGGTGCGCGAGGCGGCCACCCGGGAGTTTTCGGCACTGGTCACTGAGTGCATGACAAAACTGAGCGCCGGCCAGCGCGGCATTCTTATGCTGCGCAATGTGCGGCAGCATTCCTACCGGGACATCGCCCAGACGCTGGGGATCAGCATCGGCACGGTGAAGAGCCGCATCGGGCGGGCCCGGAGGGAACTCCGGCTCAAGCTCGCCAAGGAATATCCCGAGTTCGATCCAGAGGTGTCGCCCTCCGAGTGGTTCGATCCGGCCCGATCAATTGGCCGTCAGGAAGTTGCCTGCGCCTGATTGTATCCACGCGCAGTGATCCGGTCATGTGATCCATGCATACCGGACAGGGACGCGCCTTCGTTCAAGGCCACGGACCAGACTTGGTAGGGCATCCCCATTCCTTTTGCCGCGCGGGTTACTTCGATTTATCCTGAATCTTGTCACCAAGGTTCTCCACGTCCTTCCCAAATCCTTTGGAGGTCTGGCAGCCGGTGGAGGCGAGCGCCAGAAATGCAACGGTGAGCAGGAGAAGCGCGAGACGGCTTAGGGTTGAATTCATCCCGGCATCCTAGTCATCCCACCTTCTGGCAACCATGGGGTGTTCACGGTATCAGCCACGGCGAGTGTGACGAAGGCCGCGGCCTGCATTCCTTGCCATGCCACCTGCGCTCGGACGCAGCGGGTTTCACCCCATGGAGACCGGCGGGTGCATCCGGTAAGATTGGTGATTCAAGGGACCCAACGGTCACCGGCGATGCCGTCTCGCAAGTGCGGGAAATCAACGCACATCGAAACAGAGGCCCCACCCCCCTTGGAAAAATTAAATATTATGAAACGTGAATTAATGACAATCGCGGTTTCCGCGATGCTGGTCGCCGGTTGTGCTACGCAACCCGCTGCAAAGACTGCTTACAATACGCCGGACAATTCGAACAGCCTCGTCGGTCCGCGTGGTGCGGACGGTGCGACCGGTGCCACGGGTGCGCAAGGCGCCACGGGCGCTCGCGGAGCCCCGGGCATCGCCTTAGCGGGCGAACGCGGTGCCGACGGCGCCACCGGCGCCACCGGTGCACAAGGTGCCACGGGCGCCACGGGCGCTTCGGGCGAACTCCGGCGCGGTGCCGCGGGTCAGACCGGCGCGACCGGTGCGACCGGCGCGACCGGTGCCGTGGGTGAAACCGGCTTGCAGGGTACGAGCACGGCAGGCTATGCCGGCGCGCAAGGTGCGACCGGTGCGACCGGCGCGCAGGGTGCCACGGGTGCCACGGGTGCCCAAGGCTCAACTCTTTATGGCCCCACGGGTGCAGCGGGCCGCACGGGCGGAACGGGCGCGCAGGGTGTCAGCGGAGATGAGGGTGCCACAGGCCGCACCGTTGCTGGTGTTGCCGGGTCAACCGGTTTCACCGGTGCCACGGGCGCACAGGGCACGACCGGGTCGCAAGGCGACAAGGGCGTGGCCGGTATCGTTGGCCAGTGGACGTCCTACAAGGATTACACCTTTGCCTATAACGATTCCCGGATCCATAATTCGGATTCGGCCAAGAGTGCCAGTATCGCCGCTTACCTGAAGGCGAACCCGTCACTGCAGATCGGGCTTGATGGCTCCATGGATCCGCGCGGCGCCGACCCGAAGGACCAGGCCCTGAGTGATCGCCGGGTTGAAGCGGTTCGCGTTTCATTGGTTGATGCAGGGGTGCCGGCTTATAAGATCAAGACCGGCGCGTTCGGTGATGCGCAGACTCGTCGCGACCGTCGTGTCGAAGTGCTGTTCGCTACCGCCAACTGATCTAGGTTAGTTGTTTGTTTCAAGGACCGCGTCGCCAAGACGCGGTCTTTTCATTTACCGGCCGGGAGATGAGAGCCGGCGCCAAAGCGTGCGGGTACGTCCGTGAGTAGGGTTTCACCCCATGCCAATAAGCCGCGACAATTACTATGCTTGGCCCATGAGAAATCAATTCCACGACCGGCATCAGCTGTTGGCCGAGTTGAAACAACTCATCGCAGACAAACTCCAATTGAGCGAACACATTGCGGGCAAACTGACCCAGGAAGAGCCTTTGATTGGTGGCAGCCTGAAGCTCGATTCCCTCGACGTGCTTGAACTCGGAATGTATGTCGAGGAAGAGTTCGGCATCACGCTCGGCAACGCCGCTGAAGCGCGCGCCGCGCTCGTCAACCTCGCCAGTCTGGCCGACTTCATTCAGGCCCGTGGCCGGACCACTCCTGCTTTTTCGAGCAATCCGGTCCCGGCTTGATTGCCTGGAAATTCCCTGCCGCCCGCAATGGAGTTTCCCGCGTGAAGACACGCTGTCCGCCCGGTCGCGTGTTCGGGTAACACCCCATGGTCTCCGGCGGCCGATCCGGCCATAGTGACGCCGCAAAAAAGCACCGCCTCGCGCAACGGTGAGGAGGTGCGCGCAATCCGCCCGCCTGATCCAGCTCTCGCATGAAAACAAACCGCTTCACCTCCCTAGTCACTGTGGCCTTCAGTCTGGCCGCTTTTTCCACTGCCGGCTGCACCGAAAAGAAAACTGCCGAAACCACCCTGCCGTCCGTCAAGGATGTGGCGACAACCGCCGCCGCGCCCGAACCAGTTGCCGCTGTTCCCGTCACGGCGACGACCAGCCCGGATATTTCCTCCGCCCAATGGACGGACATCAAGGACTATACTTACGACCAGCGCGCCCAGCTTTTCCCCGGCCTGAAGCGACTGGAAGCCCGAGTGGACGGCCAGATCAGCGAGCTGACCGCGCGCCGCGCCGCCATGACGAGCACCGCCAACACCAAAGACTGGGATTTCGCGATGAAGGAGATGGTGGAAGCCCGGACTTACCTGATGTCCACGGGTGAAGAGTTGAGCAAGGCCACCCCTGAGACATGGGACCAGCAGAAGGACAAGGTCGGCCTGGCGTGGGTGAGAACCCAGGACGCCTACGCCAAGGTCAAGTCCAGCACGACCAGCTGATATTTCAAATCTGAGGTTGAGATCCGGCAGGCCGCTCCCCCGCCCCGATGAATTCCAGCGCCCTCGTGGCCAAAAACAGCGAGTTCTATGACGCCCTGTGGTCAAAGACCTACCTGACCCGGCCGGAGAGTCTCAATACCTGGCCTTTGATTTCGGCCTTGCTGCCCGCGGCCCCGCTGCGACTGGAAATCGGACCCGGGCTGCGTCCGCGTCTGCCGATCGCGGGCTCACATTTTCTCGACCTCAGCCCTCCGGCCGTCGCGCGGCTCAATGCCTGCGGCGGGATCGCCCGGTCCGGCGAAATCACCGCGCTCCCGTTTGGTGACAGCATCTTCGATCTGGTGACCGCCTTTGATGTGGTCGAGCACGTCGAGAACGACCGGTGTGTCTTTGCCGAGTTGACTCGCGTGCTGAAACCGGACGGACGCCTGATCTTTTCGGTGCCGCTGCATGCCGCACACTGGACCACGTTCGATGACTGCGTCGGACATGCCCGCCGCTATGAGCCGGCGGCGCTGCAGGAATTGATCGCCAGTCACGGACTGACCGTCGAAAAGAGCGTTGTCTTCGGGATGCAGTCAAACAATCCGCGGCTGTTGCAGTATGCGGTCGAGGGACTCACCCGGCATCACACGGCAGCCGTCCGCTGCTATAACTGGTTGTTTCTCCCACTGGGCATGCTGCTCCAGAAGCCGTTGAAATTCGTGGATGGTTTGATGAATTTGACCGATGTCCACGAAGTCCTCCTGGTCTGCCGGCGGACGGCTCAAGGTCTGATTCACGCCGGTCAAGTAACCCAATAGGTTACTAATCTGCTTGAAACCGACGGGGCGGGAGGCGGACCGGTTCACCGCGGCCAGTGGTAGCCGAATCCCAGCAGGAAAATATCCGCGTCGCGATTGTAGCTGGTGGTCACACGGTCAAAGACCAGCCGCATGAGCCAGTGCTCGGAAAGCCGCGCGGAAACTGTGAGCGAAGCCAGCGGAGCAACCGCCGCCGGGTTCTTCCGGCCGGCGTTGACCGGGTGCTTGTGATCGAGGAACACATAGGGGCCAAGGCCGGCGCCGACCGCGATGCGATCATTGAAGAACGTGTTGACGGCCCACAACTGCGTGGCGACTCCGCTGCGCCGGATGATCTGCGGGTCTCCTTCATAAATGGCCGAGGCGGTCCAGTCGATATGCGGAATAATTCCCCGGCGATACTCGCCGGCGTAGGCAATAGCCTTTTGACTGAGAAAAGTGTTCACGATGCTCTGGCCGCCGAAGACCGTGAGTTCGTTTTCGGTCATGTATTTGTATTCGTCCGGGGCATCGCCGAGTTTGCCGGGAATGGGTTTTTTGTCCCGGCCAAACCAGAAGCCTGCACCCACGGTCATGGTGGTCACCTGTATTTGGCCGGGGGGGTCGATGCGATTGATCATGAGCCGGCCATACCACCGGTTCGAAAGGTAGGCCGTGGCGGAGAGACTGTAGATTGGCGCCGTGCCGTGAACATCCAGCGTATCGCCATTGGGCAGCGGCTGCGTGTCAAAGTAGTAATACCCCCCGACGCCAAGTGAGATGTCGAACCGGTCATGGAACAAAGGCAGACGGCCCCAAGCCTGCCAGGCGGTGCCGTCGCGGTGGTGGGCCCGCAGGTGACCTTCGTTGATATAGGCAATCGATGCGGCAAAGTTGCCTGTAAAATCCTGGCGGTAGTCGACCTGCCAGGTGTAGCTGGAGCGTTCGGTGCTGGTTTCGGGCAGCAGTCCGCCCAGAAAAGTCAGCTCCTGCGCCTGCAGTTTCAGGCCGGCGCAGAGCAGAAGCACGGCGGACAGTTTCCAAATGCGGGGGGAGAAATTCATGGTGTTGGTGGCCAGGTCGGCAAGATCACTTCATTACTTCCGGTCCACGCGGACGCGAAAGTGCTCCATCACAAGCAGGACGCCGGCGGTTGCCGCCAGGAAGCCGGTGAGCCAGATTGGAATGGAAAGCCCGAACAAAAGATTCAGGCCAAAGACGAGGAGGAAGAGGGCGAGAAAGAGACGGGCCATGACGAGGGTGACAGGTTTCCGTTCAGATCCGGTTCGTGAGCATCAGCACAACGAGAATGACCAGCACCAGGCCCAGACCGCTGCTGGGATAGTAGCCCCAATTGCGGCTGTGTGGCCACGTGGGCAACGCGCCAAGCAAAAAGAGGATAAGCACAATCAAGAGGATGGTTCCGAGGGTCATTGTCTTTATTTCCAACGGCGGAGAGGAGCGAGAGCACCGGCCGCCGTCGGGCGCTCTCCGTCTTCCCGGAGTGGAAAGTCGGTGTTTTAGGGCGCGATCTTACTCTCGCCGACTGGGTGCATCTATGGGGTGTTGGCCTGCCCGCGAGTGCAGCGGCGGATATTATTCCCCTCAGTCGTGAATTTTCCCGAGTAATCGTCCGATAAATTTCTCGGCGTACATGGTGGACCTTTCGCGAATGATGCGCTCGCTGAAATGGCGCCCGAGGCCGAGTTCCGGGACCGATGTGATCACCGTGCCGCCTTGCGGATAGAGAATGACCCATGCCACGGCGCGACGGAGCCGGTCCTGATCAAACTGGACCCGGAGATCGTCGAACACAAGACGGGCAATCTCTCCCTCGTGGAGGTCCGCGCTCACGTCGGCAATGGCCGCAACGCAAAGGAGATTGCGGACGCTCTGGCCGGAATCGTCCAAGCGGCCGGGCGCCCACGTCCCGAGCATCGCCGAGAATTCGTCCATGCCCTCCGCAAGACTCGGGGTCGGGAAATGGCGGAGCCAGTCGCGTGACGATTTCGTTGTCGCCGGGTAATTGGCGGAAAGTGAGGCCATTGACCTGGGCTTCGGTTATCGCCTCATAGCCTGCACCCGAAGCCTGAACTGGCTTCAACCGGCCGGTCACCGCGGCGCCGAACCCGACGACCACCCAGGCAAGCAACGCCACAAGAATCCACCTCCAAGTGGAACAATCGATGTGGCGGCCGACATCCCACCGGAAAAGTCTGGCCGCAACGCTGCCCGCGGCGGACCCGATGACGAGATCGTGATTCCGGCAGCCGTCGTGCATTCCACATAGGCCGTGCCGGCTTTGGCCACCGTGATAGATTCGTTTTCCTGAGCCACGCGAATGGTCATACCAATGATGCGTCGCGTCCGGAATGTAGGGTCGTCACTTGCGCCGGACCGTTTCCCCAGCAGACCTGCCGCAAGCGGCAGCCCTACAAAGTCAAAAAACTAAGCTTAACAGGTATCAGCCATGGACGGCCTTTAATCCGATGATTGGCCGCCGCTACGCCGAAATGCTCATCGCGCTCCGCTCAGAAAACCGCGGTCGGCCAGCCATTCGCGAAACCGTTCCGGCCAGGCGCCAGCCGGGAAGTGATTGCTCTCGCGCAGGCCGAATCCATGGCCGGCCCCGGTGTAGATGTGCAGCTCCGCCGGCACCCCCGCCTGCTTGAATCGCAAATACACGCGGGCCAGTCCCTCGGAGATGGCTGTATTGTCATCGTAACCGCATGCGAGGAACGCGGGCGGTGAATCCTTGGCCGGCAGGATTGATTCCGGATTTCCCGGATACAGGAGCACCTGAAAGTCGGGTCTGCTCCCCTGCCGGTCGACCGGGTCGGCCGCGCCTTCCGCGCCACGGGCAAAATGCATGCCGGCCAGCGCCGCGAGCTCCCCGCCCGCGGAAAAACCCATCACACCGACCCGCGCCGGATCGATTTTCCATTCCGTGGCGCGGCTGCGCACCAGCCGCATGGCGCGCTGCACGTCGGCGAGAGAGTGGACCCCGACCTGGTAGGTGGAGCCCTCCTCATGGGCGAGGCGGTATTTGAGGATGATGCCGGCGATGCCGTGCGCGGCCAGCCACCGCGCCACGTTATAGCCCTCATGGTCCATCCATAATTCGCGATGCCCGCCGCCGGGGCAGATCACCACCGCGGCGCCCGTGGCCTGGTCCTTGGGCGGCAAATACACCGTGAGTGAGGGGTGGTGGATGCCAGAGAAGACATGCTCGCCCTCCGCACTCAAGCGCACCTTCTCCTCCCCGGTTTTCCCTTCGGAGCCGGGTGCGTCGCCCGGCCAGAGTGAAATCACCTGCGGCGCATCCGAGGCCCATGCAGTTATGGCGAACAGCGGGATTGCGAGTAGAGCACCGGGGAATATCTTGATTTTCATGTCGGATTTGGGCGAATAACGGACGCTGCCGCGGGGTGGATGCCCTTTAGAATTTGCTTCCATCGCTAGCTCGGCAACATCTTTCCCGTGACTGCTGCGCGGGGGGCTCATCCCCCAAGACTATTTCTTTTCACCCGTCATCGCCGCCACTTGCATGAAAGCTTTGCTGCTGACCGCTCCGTCGAAACTGGAGCTGGTTGAATTCCCCACGCCTTCGCTCAAGGATGATGAGGTGCTCTTGCGCATCCGCGCCTGCGGCATTTGTGGCAGTGACATCCATGGCTGGGACGGTTCCAGCGGACGGCGCAAGCCACCGCTCATCATGGGTCACGAGGCCGCCGGTGAAATCGCCGCCGTCGGACCCAAGGTGGAATCGTGGAAGACGGGCGACCGGGTGACATTCGATTCGACCATTTCGTGCGGGCAATGTGAATTCTGCCGAACCGGGCGGGTGAACCTGTGCACCGACCGCCGGGTTTTTGGCGTTTCACCTCCGGAGTACAAGCAGCACGGGGCGTTCGCGGAATACCTCGCCGTGCCCCAGCGCATTCTTTATGCGCTGCCCGCGGGCATGCCTTTCGAGCATGCCGCCATGGTCGAGCCGGTCTCCATTGCCATCCATGCCGTCCGGCGCGTCACCGTGGTTCCGAAGGACGTCGCTGTGGTGGTCGGCAGCGGCATGATTGGACTGTTCATCATCCAAGCCCTCCGTTGGGCCGGGGCGAAGCGCATCGTGGCCGTGGACCTCGAGCCCAGCCGCCTCTCGCTCGCCCGGGAACTCGGCGCCACCGACACGGTGCAGTCCAACGCCGGTGATGTGTCAACCGAGCTCGCGCGCCTGACCGGTGGTCGTGGGGCCGATCTCGTTTTCGAGGCGGTCGGCCTGGCCCCGACGGTTCAACTCGCGCTCCAACTGGTGCGCCGTGGCGGCGCCGTTGTGCTGGTGGGCAATCTTGCGCAGCAGATCGAGTTTCCGCTGCAAAGCGTCGTCACGCGCGAGCTCACGCTGCACGGCACCTGCGCTTCGGCCGGCGAATATCCGCTGTGCATTGATCTCATCGCCCGCGACATCATCAGGGTCGCCCCGCTGATCAGCGCACTGGCGCCCTTGCGCGAGGGCGCAGCCTGGTTTGCGCGCCTGAGCGCGCCCGGTGGCGGTGCCTGCCTTAAAATCATCCTGCAACCATGAGCCTCTCCCCCTTGTTTGATCTCACGGGAAAAATCGCGCTCGTCACCGGCGCCAGCCGGGGACTCGGGCGCGAATTCGCCCTGACCCTGGCCCGCCACGGCGCCGATGTCGCCATCACGAGCCGGACCGCCGCCGCACTGGCCGGAACGCAATCGTCCATCGAACAGCTCGGCCGCCGCGGTCTGCCCGTGGTGCTCGACGTCCGTTCGCCCGAAAGCATCCAGGCCGCGGTCGACGCCGTTCATGCCCACTTCGGACGGATTGACATTTTGATCAACAACGCCGGCTGCAACATCCGCAAACCCGCGCTTGAGGTGACCTGGGACGACTGGAACACGATACTCGACACCAATCTGCGCGGCCCATTTTTCGTGGCCCAGGCGGTGGCACGCCGGATGATCGCGCAAGGCGGCGGCCGGATCGTCAACATCGGCTCGGTCACGAGCGTCGCTGGCTACGCGGGCCTCGGGCCGTATGGCGCAAGCCGCGGTGGCATCCGTCAGTTGACCATGAGCCTGGCTGCCGACTGGGGCCCGCAGGGTATCACCGTCAACTGCCTCGCGCCCGGTTGGTTCAAGACTGCCCAAAACGCCGTGATGTACGACGACACCGCGTGGGTCGCCTACCTCACGGACCGGATTCCCCTGCGCCGGCCGGGGCGAACCGGCGACCTCGATGGCGCGCTTCTTTTTCTATCCAGCGAGGCCAGTGCCTACGTCACCGGTCAGACACTACTCGTGGACGGCGGCATCTCTGTCAACGACACCCGGGCGCTGCCAAGAAAACCCTGAATGGCCCGAAAACCGGCCGCCCTCAACGGCGATCGATCAGCATGCCTGAGGAAGGCGACCGGACCACGAATCTCGGCACCGCGGAAAAGCTCGTCCGCTACGGCTGGTCAGCCACCGACCAACCCTGCCTGTTACAACTGGCCCTGATAACTTCGGACGGCATCGCGTATGGTGGCATGGTCACCGTTCAGCCGGTGAATGGTACCTATGCAGTTCCTATCACCGCACTGCATCAGGTCTGTGCGCCAAATATCCCGCATGGTTACCCCGTCTTCCTTCATTTCTGGTCCTCAACAAGTGCGGCCATTCCCCTGGACATGAACCGGGTGGAAAGCGTGCTTGTTTCCATCGGGTCGGGGATGTCGGCCGGCGAGTATGGCGGGACGCACGGCGTGAACATCGAGCCGATTTGGCTGGAAAAGTTTCTTTGAACCACAGAAACCAGAACGAGGTCATTCCTCATGTCCATGAAACGCTCCGTCATCAACGCCGCCTACCGGGAAGCCCTGGCGGTTTTCCACCGCACCGGGTGGGCCCTTCCACTGCACCCGCGCTGGGACGTGACTGATTGTGGCAGCGGCGACTTCGACCGCTGCGGTCTTGTGCTCGTCAATCTCACCGAGGAACCCGAATACAGTGAGAAACTGATTTACATGCGCCTGGGCCAAACGATTCCGGCGCACACCCACCACAAGAAGAAGGAGGATATCATCTGCCGCCGCGGTGAGTTGATGATGGAACTCTGGGCGGGATCGCCCGCGGCCGGCCGGACCGGCACACCAATCAAGGTCAAGCGGTCCGGCGAGTGGGTGTCGGTCGTCTCGGGCCGGCCGTTCAAACTTGTCGCCGGGGAGCGCGTCACACTCTTGCCGGGTATCTACCACAGCTTCGGGCCCACCCAGCCCGATACGATCATTGGCGAAGTCTCCACCGCCAACGATGATACCAGCGACAATGTCTTCGCCGACTCATCGGTCGCGCGTTTTCCCCTGATTGAGGAGGACGAACCCGCCGCCGTGCGTCTGGTCAGCGACCGCTGACTCGAGCTCACGCGATTTAAGATCCCCCGTTTCGAGCGAAGTGACAGCCTGATAACATTCGAGGTGCACGAATAGAATACCTTCAACGACGACTGCTTTCCGTGAATTTCATCATTTTGTGTTTTTCGTGGTTAAATCCGACTGATCTCCCGCACCTCTACTCATCATTTTATGCGCTGCCCAGATCCAGGCCACCAGCCAGACCTGCAGTTGGTCTGGGACGTGCCGAATGAGCCGGGCGAGTTGAAGGCTGTCGGTTATGATCGCAAGGGCGCGATCGTGGCCGGGGCGACTGTGCGCACCGCCGGCGCGGCGGCCACGCTTGAGCTGACGGTGGACCATGCGACAATCGCGTCCGGCACTCGCGACGTCGCGCACGTCACGGTGCGGGCACTGGACGCGAACGGCGTGTTTGTTCCGCTCGCTGCCAACGAGCTCACTTTCGAACTTTCCGGGCCGGCCCGGCTCATCGGCGTGGACAACGGCGATCCGGAGAGCCATGCGAGCTACCAAGGCAGCACCCGGGGCTGTGCAACGGCATGGTCCTGGCGCTCGTTCAATCCACGACGGAGTCCGGCAATGTGCGTCTCACCGCCCGTGCCGGCGGCTTGCGCGAAGCGACGGTGGAAATCACCACCAAGAAATCGCCGCAGTAACCGGCGCCGCCGGCTACTTCTTCTCGGGGAGCATCGTGAAGCGGATGACTTTGGTGGTGTCGAGATACTTGACCGCCACCCGCTGCAGGTTCCCGGCGGTGACGAGAGCGATCATTTCCTCCGGATTGGAAAGCCGGGTGAATGACTCGCCATCGCGGTAGATCATTTCGAGCTTCCAGGTCCACGCACTGTTGTCCTGCTGTTCCTTTTCCGCCGTGCGGCGCTGCGACTCGATTTCCTTCTGGAGCTCCTCGGGTTTCAGGCCCTCTTTCTGCAGGCGTGTGATCTCGCCATAAGTGGCCGCAACGAGTTTCTCCACGTTTTCCGGTGCACAGGGGATGATGAGATCGAAGGTGAAGTGGCCATAGGGAACCTTCTGGAGCGAGGCATTGACCTGGACGAAGTAAACGCCGCCCAGCTCCAGGCGCAGCTTGTCGATCAAAGCGCGCTGCAAGATGTTGCCCAGCGACCAGAGCATATGACCTTCGTCGCGAGACCATTCCGCGGGACCCTCCAGCCCGATCCGGACGAAACTTTTGGGATCGGTGCCGCGCAGGAGCGTCTGCTCGAACGGTCCGGCGATGGAGCGAACCCCCATATCTTTCCAGGTGCCGGGCGTGCCCGTCGAGGGCAGGCTGCCAAGATAAACCTGCAGCAGCGGGGTGATCGACTCCACCGTGAACGCCCCGACAAACACAAAGGTGTAGCCGGCGGCGTTGCCGAAGCGGCCGCGATAGACCTCGGACGTTTTCGCGAAGCTCACCTTCGCCCAGTCCTCGTCGGTCGGCAGCACGCCGGGCGTGCGCGGATGATGGTTGTAACGGATTTTCTCGGTTTCGTTGAAATACGAGTTAACCGGGTCCGAGAGGACGTTCTTCAATATCGCCTTCTGCCTGGCGACCAGCGACTGGTAGGCGGTCTCGTCGGCGCGCGGCGCCGTGAAATACAGGTTGGTGAGCTGGAGCGCGGTCTCCAGGTCGGCCGCGGCGCAGTTGCCTCTGATGCCATCGAAATAAGTCGTGACCTGCGGCGTGACCGTGACGGTTTTCCCTGCAAGCATTTTTTGCAGGTCGGGTTTCGAAAAACTGGCGACACCGCTCTCCGCGGCGCAATCGGCCGCCAGCTGGGCCGAGAGGTTGTAGTCGTCCGCATACACGGACTGGCCGCCGGGACGATAGGCGCTGAAGAGCACCTCGTCGTTTTTGAACTGGCTGGGCTTGAGGACGACGCGCACGCCGTTCGCCAGGGTCATTTCGGTGACGCCAATCTCCGTGACGGCTCTTTGTGCGACGATCCTGCCGGGGGCGGGTTTTTTCTCGAGCAGGGCCGCGGCCAGTTTCCTCTCCTGGTAAGCCTCGATCTTGGTCGCAGCCACCTGCTGGATGACGGCCGCGAGTTCGGCCTGGGCCGGAATCTTCACGTCGGGCTTTTCCACGTTCTCGACTACAACGACGCGGTTCTTCGGGGTGATCCATTTCTGCGGCAGCCGGTTCACTTCATCAAGCGTGACCTCGGCGAGATGTTCCTTGGCAAAGTTGTATTCGAACTCGATGCCGGGCGCAGGATCCTGTGCGAGGAAATAGGCGACATAGTTGTTCACCAGTTTGTCTGACTCGGTTTTTTCCCGGTCGAGGTAGCGCTGCTCCAGCGAACGCAGCATCGATTTTCTGGCGCGTTCGAGTTCATTGGCGGTGAAGCCGTGCTGGCGCACCCGCTCGTTTTCAGTGAGGATCGTCGCGAGGCCGCGCTCGATGCCATTGTCGGGCACCACGAAGGTCAGCTGGTAGGCGCCCTTCGCCCGGACCCACAGGTGGCCATAATAAGCCTGAGAATAGATAAACGGCGGATTCGCCTGGTGCATCAGTTCATCGAGACGCAAATTCAGCAGTTGGAGAAAGAGCTGCTCGGTCAGGTAGCGGCGGTAGTCGGTCGAGTTCTCATAGTGCGGAACCTCGGTCTTGAAGGCGAGGATCCCGACGTTGTAGGGATTTTCACGGTCGGAAACGATCGAGTAGAGCGGTTCGTCGTTGTCCGGGATCACGTACGACTCCTTGGATCGAGGCGCCGGGGGCGCGGGAATGTCGCCAAACTGAGTGCGGATGGTCTGCTCCATCTTGTCCGGATCGATGTCGCCGACGACGATCATGGCCATCAGGTCGGGACGATACCAGTCACGGTAGAATCGCTTGATGGTGTCATAACTCATGCCCTCGACCGACTCCTTGGTGCCGATCGGCAGCCGCAGCGCATATTTTGAGTCCTTGAAGACAACCGGGAGAAACTTGTCCAGCATGCGCTGACCGGCGCCGCGACCGAGCCGCCACTCCTCGACCACTACGCCGCGCTCGGTATCGATGTCAGCAGGATCGAAATTTACGTCGTGCGCCCACTCGCGCATGATCTTGAGACCGTTGCTCAGCGTCTTCTCCTCGTCGGTGGGCAACGACAGCATGTACACGGTTTCATCGAACGCGGTGTAGGCATTGATATCAGGCCCGAAGGTGGCGCCAACGGACTGGAGGTAGTGCAGCAGGTCGGCCTTGGGGAAACTCTTGGTGCCCTTGAAGCACAGGTGCTCGACGAGGTGGGCAAGGCCGAGCTGGTTGTCGTCCTCCTGCACCGAGCCGGCATTGACGGCGAGGCGCAGTTCCACCCGCTTCTCTGGTTTCACGTTTTTCCGGATGTAATAGGTGAGCCCGTTCGGGAGCTTGCCGGTTCGCACCGCGGGATCGAGCGGGAGAGAATCGGTGGCGGCGGCCGCGAAGAGCGGCAGCAGCAACCCGGTGATTGCGAGACAGGCAAACCTTGGCCAGGAGGGGGATATTTTCATGGAGTGAATCTCAGGGGTGAAGGGACAAAGGCAGGAGAGTCTCAATCAAGCCGCGGCGATGCTGCGGAGGTGGTGGGGTTGCGGCAAAGTGAGTGTAGAAAGCCTGTTCAACAAACGCGGGAATATGACCTTTGCGCGAGGCGGGAGACTATTCAAGCTCCCTGTTGTGATTCCCTCTCCACGGTCAAAGTTGAATTCAGCCACAATCACGGCAGGCCAGTAAGTCACCCGGCGGTTTGTAACCGTCCGCCAAATCAACCAGACTCGCAAAGGGCTACTTGTCGAAAGCCGTCTCGATGGTGTCGAGTGGAACACCAAGCACCGTACGGGCAATGGCATCGAGTGCCACCCGCGATCCTTGTAAATGTACAGTGCGATGGTGATGCCGCATGGTTCCGCCGGCGGCCAGCGGCGCAGCCGGGCTCGATGACTCGATTTCATAGAACGGCCCGAGCGGCGCCACCCCCGCGGCCGGGGCGCCGTCGTTGTAAGCATTCAGGATGTCGCCGGCATAGGGATCATCCATGTTGATCCACCGGGAATCCACATACGGCAGCCGGGCCGCCTCAGGCGGCAGGTCATAATTGACCATCGTCAGAATGTTGCGTTCCGGATCCCAGCTTCCGGCAAAGGCCGTCGCCTGGGACCGGGGAATTCCCAGTTTTCCCCGCGACTGCCCGTCGGCGCGAAGAAACACGGTGTTATTGATCGTGCGCAGCCGGTCGGCCGGGATGGCGCCGAAGTAGTCGCTCCGGATGGGGGTGCCCCCGGTCGCCAGCGCCTTTTGGATCGGGATCACCACGGTCGTCTTCGCTCCGGGAGTGAACATTCCCAGAATCCAGATCGACGGCAGGCCGGATTCACGCGCCCAGCTGCGGGTGCCTGCATTCCGGATAAGATTGTCGGATTCGTAGCCCACCATCGACACATCCGGGGGCAGCGCAGCGCCAAATATTTTCTGTACCTCCGGGCGATCCAGCAAACGGACCGTGCGCGAAAAGGCGACCTCCAGATCACTGCCGTGGCGATTCTTCAGGACCGCCCGTGCGGATAAGGTAACCGTGTCGCTTGAGGCAGACTCGACTTTCCATGACTCCGAGTCGACGACCGCCGGCGTCTGCCAGTATTGCAGGGTCTGCGCCGGCGCGTCCGGTGCGAAGAACAAGGCGTACGGGCCGCCTTCCGGGCCCAGCCAGAACCGGTCCTCCCCT
>CAZBLQ010000008.1:0-13431 GCA_964492635.1 uncultured Oleiharenicola sp. | reverse complement strand
GAAGAACAAGGCGTACGGGCCGCCTTCCGGGCCCAGCCAGAACCGGTCCTCCCCTCCGAATGCATTCATGTGCGGGCGCAATTGCCCTGTCGCGATCAATTCCCGGTTGATCCAGCCGTAGGAAACTCCGGTGTCACCGGTGGCAGTGCTCGTCATCACCCGTCCCTGATAGGAGGGAATCACGACGACCTGCGCGTTGCTGTCCGGCGATTTGAGCACGATGAGTTTCTGATGCGCCTCAAGGAATTTCCGGTCATCGCCAAAGGTCCCGGCAGTCGCCGGAGCCGTCGCGCCGGCCTTCGCCAGTCCCACGACCAGCAAGCCGGCAAAAATACCGACACGTATCGCCCCGAATGTTTTCGACCTCAGAGATCGGTCGAATGTCCCGCTGATATTGTTCATGCTTTTGGTCATGTTATCTCGCGGTGGTTCAGCCGCGGACATTGCCGCGAAGTCTGCCCCCTGCGAGAGTACGACGTTATTGAATCAGACTGCTTTTACCACCGAGAATTTCTCAGGGAAAGATTCGCCGCTGCTGGAATCAAGCCTGCCGGGACCGGTCATTGAGGTTCGTATGATGGGCTGACGTTTCAAGGTAGGGCGCGCCGAGCTGCACGTCCGGCCCGGCGGTCCGTCTCTACCCGTATGATTACCAGACCGGGGAAAACTTGGAGCGACCATCCCCCAGGTGGACCGCCGCACCGGTCTTGAGCATCCGGAAATTTTTGTACGGAATCGTCGAGATGCCACCCTCTCCGTGGGGCAGTTTGCCCTTCCAGCTTTTGCCGGGATGCCCCCAGAGGCCCTCGGCGTAAACAGGCTGCCCCTCCGCGATGTCGACCAGCACCATGCCATAGCGCTGCAAGGCGAGGCAGACGATGCGCTCTTCCCGCGTGAGCTTGAACTGGGACAGATCCAGATTAGGGTCGAGCTGGATCAATGTGCCCTCGGGGATCCCTCCCTCGGTGAAGCCATCGGTCCAGGCCGCCGGAAACACGAAATCCTTGTAGGCGCAAAAACGGGAAGCCGCGGCAATCTTGTGACGGATTTCACCCGCCATGACCTCCTCGTACATGATCAGGCCCGCCACCGCGGGCACGCCGGCCGCGCGGCTGGGACCGTGAAAATGCACGCTCTCCCCGTCCTTCACGCCAATCTCGGCCGTCGAAAACACGCCCGGACCGTCCGCGGCGTAGACCATGCCTGTGGCCGATTTCCAAGTGCCGTCGGCGTTGCGCGACAAGGCCCACATGTCCCAGACCAGTTTCCGCTGCCAGTCCACCACGGCGAGATGCGAATCCATCTGCGGGTCGGGTGTGGCGGTCTTGGGCAGAGGGACGAGATCGAAATCCTTGCCGTGGCCGAAAAACGCCCGATTGGTGTGCCAGTGGACCTGCTCCTCGGGAGTGAGCGCCAGCAATCCGACCTTCACCAGCGGGGTCGTGCTGTCCACTTCATAAACCGGAATCGTCCATTGCTCGCTGTTGACGAGGAAATTCATCCTGGTCGGCTCGGTCTCCAGCAGCTTGATCCACCGTTCCGTGCGCGGGTCGATCTCGGCATTGGCCGGAATCGGCTGGTTCCAGAAGCTGTCCTCGGAAAAGAACCGATGGGAGGACTGGGCCGGCACCGGTCCCTCCGGTGTGGTTGCGGCTGCCGCTGCCGCCCAAAGGGCGCAAGGCAGCAGGGCGATGATCCAGGCGGGAATTTTCGCAATCGGGGTCTTCATGGTTGTATTCCTGTGGTTGCTTCACCGGGCGATCAGCATCCGCCAAGTCCCCGTGAAACCCGGGAGGGTCGCATGACCGCGCCCGGCCTTCAAGACTACATCAGTCAACCCAGCGAACTCGCGCAATTCTCTTTGGCTGACGCAGCTAGACACGAAAAAGCGCCCGGGGTCGCAACCGGACGCTTTTCGGAAATGGAGCGGGAGAAGAGACTCGAACTCTCGACGTCTACCTTGGCAAGGTAGTGCTCTACCAACTGAGCTACTCCCGCAGGGGAGTGGCGGAGTATTGAAATCCCGATTTGCCCGTCAACCAGATTATGCAGACCCTCGTTTTCATCTGAAATCGTGGCATTTCCAGCTTTCCCCCGGCTATCTGCGCTGTTCATGTAAACCCCTTCCATGACCGGCCGCCCGACTCCTCCCGCCCGCAACCAGCTCGTCCTGACCGCCGAAAGCACGGCGGCGGAGCGGCTGGCCGCCTGCAAGGCGTACCTGACAGCGGAACGGGAGCGCATCGAGCAAAGGCACCGCGCCGGGGAAACGGGCCTGAAAATAACCCACGCCCGGGCGTTGAAAATCGACCGGTTGCTTCAGCAGCTCTATGCCGTGGCGATCGAGTTGTGGCGCAAGAAAAACGGCGAGCCCCCCACCCCCGTCTGCCTGATCGCCCTCGGCGGCTACGGCCGGTCCGAGCTCAGCCCGTTGAGCGACATCGACGTGATGTTTCTCTACCCCGGCACCGGGCCCAAAGGCGCGCTGGCCCCGTTTCAGGAGCACCTGTCCAATGAAATTCTCTACCCGCTCTGGGATCTCCGGCTGAAAATCGGCCATTCCACGCGCACGCTCACGGAGGTTTTTTCCGAGTCCGCCCGGGACATCCGCACCAAGACCTCCCTGCTGGAATCCCGGTTCATCGCGGGCAGCGAGACATTGTACGAGAATTTTGCGACCACCTACCGCAAGCATTACCTCTCGGACAATCCCAAGGGCTACATTGCCGCGCGCCTGAGCGACCAGGCCAGCCGCCGCGCCCAGCACGGCGACACGGTTTTCCTGCAGGAGCCCGACATCAAGAACGGGGTCGGCGGCCTGCGCGATTACCAGAACACGCTGTGGATGGCCCGCGTGCGGCTGGGCATCGCCCGCATGGACGAGCTGGTCGAGCAGCATTACCTCCAGCCGGGCGAACTGCGGGAATTCCAGCGCGCCTACCAGTTCCTGCTGAGCGTGCGGAACGAGCTTCATTACATGAGCAAGCATCCGACGGATGTGCTCAACCTGGAGACCCAGCCGCGCCTGGCCGCCAATCTCGGCTATCCCCAGCACGTCATGCTCGAGCGCGTGGAGGCGTTCATGCATGATTACTACCGTCACGCGCAGGCCATCTACCGTCTCTCCAAAATCATCGAGCAGCGCCTGGCCCTGACCATTGCGGCCGGACCGGGCCTGGTCGGCTCGTTGAAAAACCTGTTGCTGGCCCGTCGCTCGGAACGCACGAAAAGCCTCGACGGCTTTGTCCTGCGCGGCCGCCAACTGGCGGCGCAGAATCCCGACATTTTCAAGGAGGATCCGGTCCGGTTGATCCGGGTTTTCCGGCACTGCCAGCAGTTGAACTGCACCCCGGATGTCGACCTGGCCGCCCTCATCCGCGCCTCCGGCCGGCTCATCAACCGCAAGATCATCAACTCCGCCGACGCCAACCTCAGCTTTCGCACTATGCTGGAGGAGGCCGGCCAGGTCTATCCTCCGCTGGCGCTGATGCATGAACTGGGGGTGCTGGGCCGGTTTCTGCCGGAATTCAAACCGCTGACCTGCCTTGTCCAGCACGAGTATTACCACCGTTACACCGCGGATATCCACACCCTCAGCACCATCCGGGAGCTCGACGCGATTTTCACCGCCAGCGAACCGGTCCTCGGCAAATACCGGGACGAGCTGCACAAGACCGCCAACCCCACGTTGCTCTACCTGATTCTGCTGCTGCACGACATCGGCAAGGGTGTCGGCATCCGCGGCCATTCTGAAACGGGCGTGGCTCTCGCCGGCCCCGTGCTCGACCGGATGCAAGTCGATGCCGACACCCGCGCCACCGTGAATTTTATCATCAAAAATCATCTGGCGATGGCACGATTCTGGCAGAAACACGATCTTGATGACCCTCAGACTTCCGCTGCATTTTCCGAGCTGGTTGGCGACCCCGACCGGTTGCGCTACCTTTACGTCCATACTTTCTGCGATGCCCGCGGCACTTCGGCCAGCTTGTGGAACGGCTACAAGGACTCGCTGCACCGGCGGTTGTTCGATACTACGCTTGAACGCCTGACCCTGGGTGATAAAGTCGAAACCCGCCTTCGTGAACTCAAGGAAATGACCCGCCAGACCCTCCTCACCCAAACGATTCCCGGCATCAGCCCGGATGAGATCAACGCGCACTTCAACCTCCTGCCCGAGCGTTATTTTGTCCAGACCGACTCCGGCGAGATCACCCTGCACATCCAGATGGTCAACCGGCTGCTGCATTCCATTTCCGGGGCCGACTCGCTGGGCTCGCTCCGCCCTGTCATCGAATGGAAGGACGACCTCAACCGCAGCTATACCACCGTCCACGTCGTCACCTGGGATCGTGCGGGATTGTTCTACAAGCTCGCGGGCGCCCTGAGCGTCGCCGGCCTTAGCATTCTCTCCGCCAAGATCACCACCCGCTCCGATCACATTGCCATCGACACCTTTCACGTGGTCGAGCCCGGTCGCGGCGTGGTCCAGAACCAGACGGCCATGGAAACTTTCGCCCGCACGGTTGAGGAGGCGCTGGTCGGCAACAAGGATCTGATGCCTGATATCACGGCGCAGGCCAAGCGCCTCGCCAGCTCGCGCTATTCCACGGAGACCAAGGAGCTGCCGGCCTCCTTTCCGCCGATGGTGGAAGTCTACAACGAACTCTCGCTCAAACGCATCATTGTCGAAGTACAGGCCCATGACCAGATCGGCCTGCTCTACCGGCTGGTCAAGGCCATCTCCGACCACGGCTTCGACACGACCTTCGCCCGCATCAACACCGAGCGCAGCGTCGCCATCGACACGTTTTATATCGAATCCAACAAGCCTGACGAATCCGTGGAGACCTCCCGGCTGCTGGAGCTCCGCGACGCCCTCCGGGCGATCATCACCCCGGAGCCGGTGGCGGCCACGACGGTCTAGCGTCTTCAATCTTGGATTGTCATTCTGAACGAAGTGAAGTCTAGCCAGCAGGCTGGCCGGACATCCACGGTATCGATCCTAATATCACCTGCGAACGCATGGGTACTTCGCTGCACTCAGAATGACAGCGCAGGAGCCGTCTGTATACAGACCAGCCCTAGCGTTCAATTTTCGCTCCCCAATCCGTCCCATTCCTGTTCATCTCGGGACCGATGAGTTCTGCCGAGATGAAAGATTTGGCGGTTTTATACGAAATCGCCTCGCTGGCGACCCGGACGGTCGCCGCGGCTGCCGCCCAAAACGAGGTTCTCACGAGTATCATGACCGCTTTCCCGGCCGAGAGCGGTTCGCTGGCGCTGATCAACCCGGACAACGGCCGTCTCGAAATCTGCATCCAGCAGGGTCTGCCGCACGACGTGGGTGACTTTGCCTTGCGCCCCGGCCAGGGGGTGACCGGCTGGGTTGCCCTGCACGGCAAACCGCTGCTCGTGGCTGATGTTGCCGCCGAGCCCCGCTACATCGCCGCCCGCCAGGGCGTGCGCTGCGAGATGGCCGCGCCCCTCATGGTCGAGGGCACCACCGTGGGGGTGGTAAATCTTGACGCCGACCGCGTCGCTGCGTTCGACCAGACTGATCTGACACGCCTGGCGCGTTTCGCCATGGAAGCGGGCGCCGTGCTCCACCGTCTTTGGCAGTTGGAACGGCTGCGCACCAACTCCGCCCGGCTCACGACGCTGGTGGAGCTCGGCCACGCCCTGGTCGCCCAGCTCGCCTCGGGGGAATTGCTGTCCACCCTGACGGAAAGCGGCCGCGCGCTGTTCAGCGCGCAGCTGTGCCTGCTGCACGATTATGACCAAGTCACGCACGAGCTCCGGCTGCATGCCTGGTCGGCCACGGGCGATCTCTCCTCCGCCGCGCTCTCCTTGCAGCAACAGACCGTGTCGGCGGACCATTCACTGCTGGCCGCTGTCATCCGCTCGGGCAAGCCCATGGAATTTCAGCACATCGACGGCCCGGGTTACAGCGAAGCCGCCGACCTCCCCCCGGACCGTTCGCTCACCTCCGCCCTGGCCGCGCCGCTCCTGCTCGAAGGAGCGGCTGGCGGCGTGCTCTCGGTCTTTCACTCCACTCCGCACCGGTTCAACGATGATGAAAAACGGCTGCTCGCCGCCCTGGCCAGCTTCGCCGCCGTCTCGCTGCAAAACGCCCGGCTCTACGCCCGCGTTTTCCAGTCGGAGGAGACCCTGCGCAAGAACGAAACCCTCACCACCCTCGGCCTGCTGGCCGCCGAGATTGCCCACGAAATCCGCAATCCGCTTCTGGTCATCAAGCTTCTGCACGGCACGCTCGGGGCGGATTTTTCCCCGGAGGATCCGCGCCGCCGCGACTTGCAGGTCATCACGGAGAAAATCGAGCAGCTCGAAGCCATCGTGTCCCGTGTCCTCTCCTTCGGCCGCGCCCCGGGGACGCTGCACTCGCGCTGGTCGCTCGCGGAAATCATCGACGACACCTTTGTGCTCCTGCGGGCCAAGCTGGCCCAAGCCAGCGTGCAGTTGCATTGCCCCGCCCCCGCCCGTTCCCTGCTGGTGGAGGCCAACAAGGGCCAGTTGCAACAGGTCCTGCTCAATCTCGCCCTCAACTCCCTCCACGCCATGCCGCACGGCGGTGAAATTTCCGTGCTTTGCACCGAGGAAGTGAAAGCGGGCACCCGCCTCGTGCACCTCGATCTGACCGACACCGGTAGCGGCATTCCCACCACCATCCAGCCGCGGATCTTCGAGTCCTTCCTTTCCGGCCGCGCCGACGGCACCGGCCTCGGGCTCGCTATCGCCCAGCGCATCGTGAAAGACCATCATGGCGAGCTGACCCTGGTCAGAACCAGTCCGCGCGGCACCACCATGCGCATCACCCTGCCGCTGCTGCCCGGATAAGTTCCTGATCAAGCAGACCACGGATTCCTAGCGCGGTGGAGCCGCAACCAAACCAAAGCCCCGGATTCTTGACCACGGATTTCACGGATTCGATCTGGATAAACCAGTACCAAGTATCATTGGTTAATCGCAATTTCTTGGCTTGGGTTTGAAATCCGTATCCGTGTCAATCCGTGCCATCCGCGGTAAAATTTCCGTGGTTTGCATATCGTAAATCCAATAATCAAAATCCCGCCATGTCTTTCACCACCCTCGCCTCCCTCCCGGCCACGGCCATTCTCGGCGGTACCATTCACGGGCACTACGCCCATCTCGACCGGCTGACCGTCGGGGAAGTCAGGCTCAACGCCGGCACTCAGGTGCCGCTTCACCAACATCCGCACGAACAGGTCACCTATGTGATCGAGGGCCGGTTTGAGTTCACGGTGGGCGATGAGACCATTGTGCTCGAACCCGGCACGGCCGCACTCATTCGCGGTGGAGTCTTGCACGGTGGCAAGACCCTCACCGCCTGCCGCGTCCTCGATATCTTCACGCCGGTCCGCGAGGATTACCGCTGAGGGAAATTTGGCCCGCGAACAGTGCGACTACTCGCCAAGAAAACCGAGCGGAACAGGATCACCAACAGCTCACTTCGGGCTGCTTTTGCGTCCATTTGTGCGATTAGCTGGAAACGCGGACATTCCGCTGGACTCTCTCACTCCTCCAGTTCGACGTTCCAGTAGGCGACGTCGAGGAAGTCCTTCCACTTCTCATGGCTGTGGTTGCCGAGCACGAGCGAGATGACCGGCCGCCATTTCGGCCGCACCGGCTTGCGGATGAGCCGCATATGCGCCTCATGCGGCAGGCGGTTGGCCTTGCGCGTATTGCACTTCACGCACGAGCAAACAATGTTTTCCCAGGTCGTCTTGCCGCCGTAATGGCGCGGGATGACATGGTCGAGGTTGAGCTGCTCGCGGTGAAACGTGTTGCCGCAATACTGGCAGTGGTCGGCATCGCGCTCGAACACGTTGTTGCGCGTCAGCTTGAGCTCCTTGCAGGGCAGTTTGTCGAAGAAGGTCAGGAGGATGACACGCGGGAGCCGGATGCTGCGGTTGATGGTGTGGACGGTCTCCAGCGCATCGACCGGCGGATTATAGCTCGAGAAATCGATCCAATCCATCAGCGAGTAAGTATGGAAGGCGTCCTCGGTCTGGTGGACCACCTGCGCGTGTTCACGGGCGAGCAGCGCAAAGGCCCGGCGCGCTCCAATGACGTTCACCGCCTGCCAGAGGCGGTTCAGCACCAGCACGGGTTGGTCGAGCGCAGTTTCCATGGACAACGGGCCTTGGAGATACTGCTGCACCCCGGCCCTGTCAAGTCGCCCGCCGGGATGGTAGTGGGCGTATTCTCATCGCGTCAGGGTGCGGATTTCCGCTTCGTCTGATCAGGCTGCTCAATTGAATCCCCATGACTCCGGACTGTCTGGCCAGCCTCGCTCTTTGAGGTCCACAGCTTTCCCCACATTCTGTCCCAGCCTCTTCAGTTGGGATTCAAACTCTTCATCATTCACGATTTCATCCCAAGCTTTCAGATCCTTGAGTAACGGTGTCTCGAATGCGGCCTTCATGCGCCTGCCACGTTCACCGCCGATCCTGTCCGCGAGGGTAAATATCAAATCTCTTTTCGTTTTTGGCATGGTGGAATTTTTCTGAATGCACCTGGCAGCATCGTTACGACCAGCCCCAATTCAACTCGGATTACATTATTTGCAAGTAGAACCACCTGCGGCAGATTCTGCAATCCCCTTGCCTACCTGGTGCCATCAACCGGTCGCACGCGGGTAAGCATCACGATGCCTTCCGTGAAATCCGGATATGCTGCGGTCAGCGTTTCGCGCCCACCGAGTTCAAAGTCAGCCCATGAGAATTCCGGTGCCACGACGCATGACACCAGAGCCCAGCGTCCGCCCGGCACCAGCCGCGTGCCTTGCCAGACCTGCGCGGAGACGAAGTCTTGCAGACGTTCACCGGCCGCCGGGTTCAATCCCAACTTCACCCATTCGCCGCTCCCCTCGGGTTTGAGGCGCAGCGATTCCAACGGATCACCGGCGTGGAAACACCAAACCTCGTCCGACGCCAGCCGGTGCAGCGCCGAGAATCCCTCCGGCGTGAACAACGCATAAATCGCCGACCAAGCACGTCGGCTGGCACCGGGCAGGACCAAGCCGGACTCAGCGGTCCGGCGAAAGAATCCGCCTTCCAGTTCGAGCGGCTCGAGCTGGAGCAGCCACACCACCTCCTCGGCGGTGCAGTGCTCCGGTGACAGTGGACGGCCGTCCATGGCTTCTTACGTCGCGCCGGGCGGGACGATGGCCAGCTTCAGCGACTGGTTCTTCACGCGAATCCCGGCCAGCTTGGCCACGACCTGTTCCGCATGCTCGCTCAGCACGTCCACATGCGTGTGCTCCTCGTGAATGTCGATCGCCCCGACAATGCTCGCCGGCAGGCGTGTAACCCCGGCGATTTTGCCAACCAGATCGGCGGGTGTGACCAATTGGGCGCGGCCGACGTTGAACGATACCGTGGTGAAGCCCGGCTCGCGGCCGGTGCGCGGCTTGCGCTCGTATCCTGCCTTGGCCATGCCGAATTCCTTCCGGGGCAGACCGGGCCGGGGAGCTGCAGCGGGAACAGGACGGTCGGTCCCGAGGCCACCGCCCGTCTTCGGCGCAGCAGGGACTCCGCGCCCCACCTCCCTGGCCGCGGGCACGGATTCCCGAGCCAGCGGCGCAGGCTCGTTGGCGGCAATGCGCTCTGCCTTGGGTTTCGCCGGCGGCTTGGCCGGCTCCGCATTTTCGCCCTGCATCAGATGGATCAGCGCCGACGCAATGTCGGTGCTGGTGTAACCCTGCTCCAGCAGCCGGTCGACCATCTGGTCATGGGATTTGAATTTCTTTTCTTCCAGCGTGGCGCGAAGTTTCTCGTAAAACACATTCCCTTTCGCCTCCTCGACCTCGCCCATCGACGGCACCCGCTCGCGGCGGATCTTCAGGCGCGAGTAGTGGATCATGCTCTGCAATTTGTAGAGTTCGCGCCCCGACACGAACGTGAACGCCCGGCCTTTCTTGCCGGCCCGGCCCGTGCGGCCGATGCGGTGCGTGTAATCCTCCCCGTCGTTCGGCAGGTCGAAATTGAACACCACCTCAAGGTCATCCACATCCAGGCCGCGCGCGGCAACGTCCGTCGCGATGAGAAACTCAAAGCCGCGGCGGCGGAACTTGTCCATCACCCTTGTGCGCTGCGCCTGCGTGATGTCGCCGTGCAGCCGGTCCGTCGAATAGCCGCGGGCGTGCAGATGGTCGTCGAGTTCATCGACCATGATCTTGGTGCTGCAGAATACGATGCCGAAACGGAAGTCGTGCAGGTCGATCAGCCGGGTCAGCACCTCGATTTTCGAACGGCGCTCCACCTCGTAATAAACCTGGTCCACCTGCGGGGCGTTCTGGGCGTAGGCCTCGATCCGCACCCACTCCGGATTGCGGGTGTAGCGCTTGATCAGTTCCTGGATGATGCGCGGCATCGTCGCCGAGAAGAAAAACAACTGCCGCTGCTCCGGCACGGACTTGAGAATGTGCTCGATGTCGTCGCGGAACCCCATGTCGAGCATCCGGTCGGCCTCGTCAAGCACCACGACCTTGAGCGCATCGAGCCGGAGGGTGCCGCGCTCCATGTGATCCATCACCCGGCCGGGCGTGCCGATGACCACCTGCGCGCCCGCCGCCAGCGCGCGGAACTGCCGCTCGTAGGACTGACCGCCGTAGATCGGCACCTCCATCAGCCCCTTCTTGAAAAATGCCAGTTTGCCGAACTCCTCGGACACCTGCACCGCCAGCTCGCGGGTCGGGCACAACACCAGCACCTGAACTTTGCGCACATGGGTGTCCACCTTCTCGATGGCCGGGATGGCAAACGCCGCGGTCTTGCCCGAGCCCGTGGCGGACTGGCCCACCACATCGCGCCCGGCCAGCCCGTGCGGGATGACGGCGGTCTGGATGGGCGAGGCTTCCTCGAAACCCATCTTGTCCACCGCCTTCAAAACCTCAGGCGAGATACCAAGCTCACTGAACGGACGTTTTTCCATGGGTGCAGCGTGGGCTGGCAAACCGCAAAAGGAGAGCCCAAACTGCAGCCCACGGAAGGTCCGGCCGGATTCGCCGCCCTCGCCCGGCCATGATTACGTCAGCGGAGGGTCGTCAGCCCGAGGGTGAATTTATGGCGTGCCTTTTTCAAAAGATTGCCCGTCAATTTTTCTTTCCCGCCTTCCTCCATGAACAAACGCCTTATTCTCACCAGCCTCACCCTCTTGCTGGGCCTTTTCCAACCGCCCCGGATCATGGCGCTCGAACCGAGCGGCTCACCCGACAGTGATCTCAAGCAACTGGTCGCCACCGTGACCGTAAAGCTGAAAGCGGGCAAGATGACCGAGGAGGCACTGGCTCCCGAACTAGCGCAATTCGATGCCCTGCTCGCCAAATACGCCGGCCAGAAAACCGAGGAGGTCGCGCGCATCCTCATGATGAAAGCCTCGCTGTATGTGCAAGTGTTCAAGAACACCGGCAAGGCCATCGAACTCATCCGTCAGCTCAAAAACGATTTCCCCGACACCAGTTTCGCCAAGAATGCGGACGAGACCCTCGCCGAGCTTGAGCAAATGGAACGCGCGGAGAAGGCGACCGCTGCGCTGAAAGTGGGCGCACCCTTCCCCGCCATCACCGAGCAGGATTTCGAGGGCAAGCCGCTCACGTTGGATGCCTACAAGGGCAAGGTGGTGCTGCTGGATTTCTGGGCCACCTGGTGTGGCCCGTGCGTCGCCGAACTGCCCAACGTCCTGGCCGCCTACCAGAAATATCACGGCAAAGGTTTTGAGATCATCGGTATCAGTCTCGACAAGGATCGCGCTGCACTCAGCGCCTTCCTCAAGGAGAACAAGGTGACGTGGCAGCAATATTTCGACGGCCAGGGCTGGCAGAACAAACTGGCGCAGCAACATGGGGTCATGTCGATTCCCACAACCTATCTGCTCGATGGTGAGGGCCGGATCATCGCCTCAGATCTCCGCGGGCCCGCCCTGGAAGCCGAGCTGGCCCGGCGTCTCGACAAATAGGCGTCGGTCTTAACAAGGTTCTGCGCCACCCCATCCGGGTGAGCTGGAATGTGTTGACCATCCTCCACCGGAGTCAGCCCGGTTCCTGCAGCTTTTGCCTCGCTTTGTCCCCTCAAAGCCGGGGTAATGACCGGCTATGCCATTTTCCAAGCTCGGGCTGACGCCCGCCCTGCTCAACGGTGTCAAGGCCATGGGCTACACCGACCCGACGCCCATCCAGCTGCGCGCCATCCCCGTCGTCCTCGGCGGCGGCGACCTCATCGGCTCGGCCCAGACCGGTACGGGCAAGACCGCCGCCTTTGCGCTGCCCGTGCTGGCCCGCCTCGGCAAGCACGAGGCCCGTGGCCCGCGCGTCCTCGTCCTCGAGCCCACCCGCGAGCTCGCCGCGCAGGTCGAGACCGCCTTCCGCGACTTCGGCCGCTTCACCGACATCCGCGCCACCGTCGTCCACGGCGGCGTCGGCTACGGCCGCCAGCGCAGCGAGATCCAGGCCGGCACCGACATCGTCGTCGCCACCCCTGGCCGTCTCATGGACTTCCTCCAGGAGCGCAGCCTCCGGCTCGACCACGTCAAGATCCTCATCCTCGACGAGGTCGACCGGATGCTCGACATGGGCTTCGTCAAGGACGTGAAGAAGATCATCGCCCGCTGCCCGCGCGAACGCCAGACGCTGTTCTTCTCCGCCACCGTCCCGCCCGAGATCGAAGCCGTCGCCTCTTTCGCCCTGCGCAATCCTGCGCGCATCGAGATCGGCGTCGCCCGCACTGTAACCCAGCTGGTCACCCACGCCATCTACCCGGTTTCCATGGCCCTCAAGTTCGAGCTGCTGGTCGCGCTGCTCGAGCGCACCGATTTTCACAGCGTGCTCATCTTCTCCCGCACCAAGCACGGCGCCGACAAGATCGCCCGCAAGCTCAAGGCCGCCAACCACTCCGTCGCCGTGCTCCACGCCAACCGTTCGCAGTCGCAGCGCGTCGAGGCACTCGAAGGTTTCAAGTCGGGCAAATACGAGGTGATGGTCGCCACCGACATCGCCGCCCGCGGCATTGACGTCGCCGGCGTGTCGCACGTCATCAACTACGACGTGCCCGCCAACCCCGAGGATTACGTCCATCGCATCGGCCGCACCGGCCGCGCGCAGGCCGTCGGCGATGCCTTCACGCTCGCCACGCCCGAGCAGGCCAATGACATCCGCGCCATCGAGCGCTTCATCGGCCAGAAAGTGCCGCAGCTCAAGCTGGAGGGTTTCAACTACGCCGCCCCGCCGCGTCCGACCATGGGCTATCAGGGCGCCGCACCGGCTTATGGCCAAAGGCCTGCCCACGGTCAGCATTCCGGTCACGGCCAGCGGCCGGCACACGCCCCACGGCCCGCGCCTTCATCGCAACCTCGCCAAGGCCAGGGTGCCGGCCCACAAGCGCCCCGCCCGGC
>CAZBLQ010000007.1:0-60884 GCA_964492635.1 uncultured Oleiharenicola sp. | reverse complement strand
TGAGGATCTCGTGGGCCGCGTATCTGCCGCCACCTTCGAGGGCGGGAATGAGCTTCTGGCAGATAAATCCGCGCAAGGACCCCGCAATCTGCCGCCGGGCCTGGGCGATTTGCTCCGGCGGGAAAAATTCGAAGAGCCGGGTCAGGGATTGCGCCACAGTCGCCGCATGCATGGTCGAGAAAACCAGGTGGCCGGTTTCGGCGGCGGAAATGGCGGTCTCAAACGTCTCCTTGTCGCGCATCTCACCGATCAGAATGATGTCGGGGTTTTGCCGCAGCACGGACTTGATCGCCAGCTCGAAGCTGGGCACGTCCAGCCCGATTTCACGCTGTTGGAAAAGTGATTTGTCGTCACTGAACGTATATTCAATCGGATCCTCGATCGACACGATATGCTTGTCCATGTTCTGGTTCACCCAGTTGAGCATGGCGGCCATGGTGGAACTCTTGCCGGAACCGGTGGCGCCGCACACCAGCAGAATGCCATCCTTCGCCTGCGCCATCTTGATGAGCGTCTCGGACTCGATGTTCAATTCCTCGAAGGTTGGCGGGCGGCTCTTGATGTGCCGGAAAACAATGCTGACCAGGCCGCGCTGGTGAAAGGCATTCACGCGAAAACGTCCGATGTCGTCCGCCGAATAGGCAAAGTCCACCTGGGCATCCCGTTCCCACTTGTCCTTGAAGACCCGTGGCACCTGCTCGTCCACGAACGCCTGGGCCTGCTCGCAGGTAATCGGGTCCATTTCAACGGCCCGGAGCCGCCCGCTCATGCGGAGGTAGCCGGGTTTTTCAGACTTGATGACGATGTCGCTGGCCCCGCTCTCGACGCCCAGCTTCAGCAGATCGTTAACTATTTCGGTGTGAAGTGATATACTCATGGAATTTTATGCGTGAACCGGCTTGAAAGCTGTGCTTTGCCTACAGTGTAATTTCCCACCGTTCAAGGTAACTTTCCAATGAAACGCCGCCGCCCCTTTACAGGCACCTACACCGCCCTCGTCACCCCGTTCCATGACGGGGAGGTCGCTTACGATGAACTGCGCCACCTTATCGAATTCCAGATCCGGGGCGGCATCGACGGCCTGGTACCGGTCGGTACTACCGGCGAATCCCCGACCGTGGACCACGAGGAGCACCTTGAGATCATCCGTTGCACCATCGAGGCGGTCCGTGATCGCGTGCCGGTCATTGCTGGGACGGGCTCCAATTCGACCAAGGAGGCGTGTGACATGACCAAGGCGGCTGATGCGGCCGGGGCCGACGGCATGCTGCTCGTCGCGCCCTACTACAACCGGCCGACCCAAGAGGGCTTGTTTCAGCATTTCGCCAAAATCGCCAGCGTCACTGAAAAACCGCTGGTGCTCTACTCCATCCCCGGGCGCTGTGGGGTGGAAATCAGCGTTGGCGTCATCGAACGCCTGCGGACAAAGTTTCCGCATGTAGCGCACGTCAAGGAGGCCGGCGGCAGTGTGGACCGCGTCGACCAGATTGTTCAAGCGATGGGCGATGCCGTCACCGTGTTGAGTGGCGATGACAGCCTGACCGTTCCCTTCATGTCGGTCGGCGCCCGCGGAGTCGTGAGCGTCGTTTCCAATTATTTTCCGCGGGAAATCACCCGGATGACGCGGCATGCCCTGGAGGATGACTTCCGCAAAGCCGGGGTCATGCACCGCAAGCTTTACCCTCTTTTCAAGGCGTTCTTTATCGAATCGAATCCGGCGCCCATCAAGGCCGCCATGGCCCGGGCCGGGATGATTGGTTCCGAGGAGGTGCGCCTGCCTCTTTGCAGCCTGAGCGCCGCCAGCCGCCAGACCCTCTTTGCCGCCCTCGCCGCCTACCAGGGATAACCGCCATGCCGCTGCAAATTCTTCTTAATGGCGCCCGGGGCCGCATGGGACTGGCCATCACCCGCGCCGCCGGAGAAATGGGCGTGCAAATCCACGCCGCGACGGATGCCGGTGACAATCCATCGACCCACATCACCGGCTGTGACGTGATCATTGATTTCAGTTCACCCCAAGCCACGCGCTCCCTGCTCGAACTGGCTGTGGCACACCACACGCCCATCGTGATCGGCACGACCGGACATGATGCTGCGGAAAAAGCAGAACTGCTCAAGCTTGCCGCGAAGGTGCCGTGCGTCTGGGCCGGAAATTTTTCCGTGGGCGTGAACCTGCTTTTTGCCCTGACCCGCCGGGCCACCGCCGCCCTCGGGGCGGACTACGACACCGAGGTGATCGAGATGCACCATCGGTTCAAAAAGGATGCGCCCAGCGGCACGGCGGCGCGCCTGCTTGAGATTATTCTCGAGGAACGCAAACTGACCCGCACCGCGTTGCGCCATGGCCGTTCCGGGCTGACGGGCGAACGTCAGCCGACTGAGGTCGGGGTCCATGCCCTCAGGGGCGGTGATGTGGTGGGCGATCATACCGTTATCTTCGCCGCACTCGGCGAGCGCATTGAGCTCACGCACCGGGCGGGTGACCGGGCCATCTTTGCCCGCGGGGCGCTCCGCGCCGCGCAGTGGGTCGTGACCCAGAAGCCCGGCGTTTACGACATGCAGGACGTGCTCGGCCTGAAATGATCACCAGCATTTCCGGTATCCTTCACTCGGCCACGCCGCTGACCGCCGTCATCGAGACGGGAGGATTTGGCTACGAAGTGCACATCCCGGTCACGACCGCCGAGCGACTCCCCTCACCCGGACAGCACACCAAGCTGCACACGCTCGCGGTTTACCGGGAGGACTCCCAAACCCTTTACGGTTTCACGACCGAGGAGGAACGGGACTTCTTCCGGTTGCTGGTGGAAAAAGTCACCGGGGTCGGCCCCAAGATGGCGTTAAGCGTGCTCAGCAAACTCTCCCTGCAGACTTTAAAGGGCGCCATCGCGGCGGGCGACGTGGCCCTGCTGGCCAAGTGTCCCGGCATCGGCAAAAAAACCGCCGAGCGATTGGTGATCGAACTTCGCGATAAACTTAATCCAGCGGAACTGGGCGTCAGGCCCGCTGCGTACCCGGAGGCGAATTCACCAGCCCCGGCGGAAAACAAAATTCGCGACGCGGTGATGGCACTCGTGGCCCTGGGCTACAAGGCAGCGGATGCGGACAAGGCCGTCCGCCAGTCGTGGGCAGCACTCGGACCGACCGCTTCAACCGAGGCCTTGATCAAGAAAGCGCTGGGCTGAACCTCAGCGCTGAAACTGGAAAGCGGTGAATTCCGCCGGTTGGACGGACGTCGGGCGAGCACGGAAAACCCGCTGGCTGTTCGCCGGCGACACCTGCGGAGATTCAAAGACGCCGTCATCAAAGAGCGAGGGTAGCCGTCCGGATTGGAGTTGTCCGCTGGCCAAGGACCGCTGATCTTCCCGGCGCAGGGCAGCCAGCATGGCAGCGTAATCCTGTTCAACGTCCAGGTTGGTATTGCGCAAGCTCACCAATCCCGGCCGGACCACGGCAGCTTCACTGGGCGCGGCGGACACCGGCGGCCGCGAAGCCACAACGGCGGCGGGCGCACTGGACTTGGAAGTGACGGCCAGATTCGCATCGGCGGGACGGTTGAGGTTCAAACGGACAAACACCAAGGAGAGGCAGGCGGCGGCGGCAAGACCACCCGCATAGTACATCCAGCCAATCCGGCGGTGCGGGGCCTGGCTCTCGAAACGGGCGATAGTCGCCCGATCAGGCCCGACTTCGGGTTGCGCACTGGCCGCATGATTCCGGAAGCTCTCGTAAACGAGCGTCGTGGCCCGGTGCATCTGGCAATATTGCCGATAGATGGTCCGGCGGCGCGGACTGGCCTGCATTTCCGCCTCAAGCTCGGCCGCCTCTGCGGCGGTGATCTGCCGGTCGATGTAAAGGTTTACCAGTTCGATGAAACGGTTGTCTTTCATGGCTGAAACTCCCCACCCAGTTTTTCGCGGAGGCTTTCGCGGGCGCGAGCGATCCGGCTTTTGACAGTGCCGACACTGATGCCGAGTATTTCGGCGATTTCCTCATAAGCGAGATTCCGGACGTTGCGGAGAATCAGAATCTCGCGGTGTTTTTCATTGAGCGTTTCCATGCACTCGGCCACGCGGTTGACGAATTCCTGCGTGACGGTGGCATCTTCCGGGGTTTCCTGATCGGAAGGAATCAGCTCGGCCAGCGTGGTCTCATTGTCCCCGCTGACGGGAGCGTCGAAGGAGATCGATTTGTCCCGCTTGCGCCGCCACCAATACCAATAGCGGTTGCGGGCGAGATTGGTGGCGATCTGGTAAAGCCAGGTCGAGAAGGCCGAGTCACCCCGGAAATTGACGAGGCCCCGGTGGGCCCGGATGAAGGCATCCTGGGTGACTTCCTCGGCGTCCTGCTGGTTGCGCAGCAGCTGGCTGGTCATCGCATAGATTCGGTCCCAATAACGGGTGACAAGTTGGTCAAACGCCGTCGCATCGCCGCTTTTGAAGCGGTCGACCAGCAGGCGATCCAAGGCTACTTCCTGGGCTTTGGCTGTCATGTGCTCAGGCTCGTTCTGATCCGGAAATTTGAGTATTGTTCCCACAAAAGTCGTTTATCGGGGCTGAGTTTGCCGCATTCCAGGTCCGTTGGTCAATGCCAGCCTGTCCCCCTCACCATGCCGAACCGGTTGGGCCCAAATAATTCTTGCATTGCCGCCGAAGTGAAAAAATATCTCAACTCTACGCACTGGCACGGGGTGATAGCTCAACGGTAGAGCAGTTGCCTTTTAAGCAATTGGTTCCGGGTTCGAATCCCGGTCGCCCCACCAGCCGGCCCTCCCATCAGGCGAATGTCAGGTTTATACCTAAACGTGGTTGAGTTTTCTCCCGGGCTGGCAAGTGTATCGTCACTATAAACCATTAGGGCCATCGCCTCACCACCTTGACCAACGCCGCGCCAGTCAAACGTATTGTCATCATCGAAGACCAGACCGCCATCCGCGAGATGCTGGCGGAGATCCTGCGCATCGATCCCGCCTATAAAATCATCGGCGAGTGCGGTGACGGCCAGCAGGCCTGCCAGCTCTGCCTCGATCTGAAACCGGATTTGCTCGTCCTGGACGCCCGGCTGCCCGGTCTGAGCGGCGTGGACATACTCCGGCGCATCAGCAAGCAGTTGAAAAACACCCGCGTCCTCATTTTTTCCGGCTACGAAAGCCCGGCTCTGGTGCGCGAGATGTTGGAAGCGGGCGCCCATGGTTTTGTCGAGAAAACCGCCGGCCTCGGCGAATTCAAGAAAGGCCTGGAGACGATCGCGAACGGCGGCACCTACTTCGGCCCTGGTGTGGCAGCCCTGCTCCGCAATGTCGTCGCCAACAACAACCCAGCTGGTGGCGCGGATGCCCTCACTGACCGGGAACGGGAGATTCTCAAGCTCGTGGCGGAAAGCAACAGCACCAAGGAGATCGCCCAGAAACTGGAGATCAGCGTCAAGACCGTCGACAACCACCGCACCAACCTGATGCGCAAACTCAACTTGCACGATGTCGCCAGCCTCACCCGCTACGCCTTGGAAATCGGATTGATCGACCACCGCGCCCAGTCGTGGTAACAGCCTGCTGCCCGCGAGTTTCGTTCTTGCGCGCCTCTGGGCTTTGACCGATAAACATGGCGACTCTCTCTACCTGCAAATCATGAAGAATATTTACAAAACCCTCGGCCTGGCACTGGTTGCCTCCGTATTTCTTATCTCGGCCTGCGCCAAGAAGCCGGTCCGCAACGTGCCCGACGCCACGCAGACGGGCCCCAGCACGAACAACAACATCAATCCGGAGCAGATTGCCGTCGGCCCTGACAGCACCTTGCAGACCCGCGACACCAATGTCGGCACTCCTGCCGATGACAATAAGAGTGTGGTTGAGCCGATTTATTACGCCCTCGACCGCTTCGCCGTTGCTCCGGCCGAGCGCCCCAAACTGCAGGCTGCCGTCAAATGGCTGGCGGACAATGCTGACAAGAACCTCGTTCTCGTCGGTCATTGCGATTGGCGCGGCACGGCGGAATATAATCTCGGGCTGGGTGACCGCCGCGCCAACGGCGTGAAGAAATATCTCGAGACCCTCGGGGTCGACCCCAAGCGCCTTGAGACCCTGTCCAAGGGCCAGACCGACGCCAAGCAAAGCGGCGGCGAGGCTGAGTGGCAGAAGGATCGTCGCGTCGACTTTGTCGTGCTGAAGAAGCAGTAATCCTTGCTTCGATTTTGCAAAAGGCCGCGGATCACTCCGCGGCTTTTTTTTGCCGGGCGATTCGTGTAGGGACCGTTGCCCGCAACGGTCCAAAGGACGCTTGAGGGCAAGCGCTCCGACCCCGTGCTCATCCAATTATCTATTGCCTCTGGACTTTAGGGCCGGCGCTCTTGTCGGGCCGAAGCCTTGCGCGAAGGCTGATGCGCCGCGCCAGTAGCTGGGCTGGCATGCCGCAAGCGGCAGCCCTACAAAGTCTCAAAGTGGACAGTGTTGGTATCAGGCCGTCGCCAAGTCCGCCAGGATTCGCTCGGAAGCCTCAATGCCTTTTTGCATAACTCCCAGATGAAAGCTTTCGTTCGGGGCGTGCAGATTGTCCTCGGGCAGAAACAGGCCCATCATCACTGCATCCAGGCCAAGCACCTGTTTCAAGTCGGCAATCAGGCCGACGCTGCCGCCTTCGCGCAGATAAAGCGGGGGCCGGCCCCAGACCTCGGTAATCGCCTTGTCCGCCGCGCGAAAGGCCCGGGCGAGAATCGGCGACTGGTCCTTGGGCGTGTTGGTCCGGTCTGGCGGGATGGCCACATAAGGCGTGGCATGATGCTGCTCCGTGATGGTGAGCGAAACTCCCCTCGGGCAGCGTTCCCGGATTGTTTGAAAGATTATCCCCTTCACATTGTCGGGCGTTTGGTTCGGCACCAGCCGGCAGGTGATTTTCGCACTGGCCTTGGCCGGAATCACGGTCTTCGTCCCCTCCCCTTGATAGCCGCCGCTAAAGCCGTTGAACTCCAGGGTCGGCAGAAACCGGATCGCCTCAAACGGCGTGTACCCCGGCGGGGTGTGAAACTCCGTGATCCCAAGAAATTCCGCATAGGGCTTCTCCTGCAGGCCCAGTTTCTTCAACTCCGCCCGTTCCCACAGTTCCGGCTCCACCACGGCGCCATAGAACCCCGGAATATTGACCCGCCCATCCGGTGTATGCAGCGAAGCGCAAAGCTCGGCCAGTGCCTGCAACGGATTCATGAGCACCCCGCCGTGCAAGCCCGAGTGCAGATCCGACTTGGGCCCGGTGATCTCCACCTCGAAGGCCACCATGCCGCGCAGGCCGACCGTGATCACCATCTGCTCAGGGTTAGGAATGCCCGTGTCGGACAGGTAAACGAAATCCCCGCGCAGTTTTTCTTTGTTGGCCAGCAGGAAGGTTTTGAAATTCTTGCTCCCGATCTCCTCCTCGCCCTCGACGACAAAAGTGATCCGCAGAGGTAGCCGCGGATTCTTTTCCAGCAGCCGCGCGACGGCGGCGATGTGCACCATCAGCGGTCCCTTGTTGTCCGCCGTGCCCCGGCCATAGATGCGCCCGTCCTTGATCGTGGGCTCGAACGGGGGCGTCTTCCACTTCTCCAGCGGATCGGGCGGTTGCACGTCGTAATGGCCGTAGATGATCACGTGCGGCCACCGCGGGTCACCCTCGCGTTTCGCCAGAATGACAGGATGCAACGCCGTCGGCACCACTTCCACTGCCAGGCCGATTTCCTTGAAGAGCCCGGACACAAACTGCTGCGCGCCGGCCATGCCCGCCTTGAACTGCGGATCGGCGGAGACGCTCGCGTGCCGGACGTATTCCTTTAGCTTTTCGAGGGGATCAAACATGCAACCACCATGCCCCAATTATCCCCGCGCGGCTAGTAAGAAGTGGCTGGCTTGCCTATTGCGCCGCTTGAGGCTGGCCTTGTCTCGCCGAAGCCCTGGCGAAGGCGGATCAGTGCTTGAAGTGACGGCTGCCGGTGAAGACCATCGCCATTCCGCGTTCGTCCGCCGCCCGGATGACCTCCTCGTCGCGCACTGAACCACCCGGCTGGATGGCGCAGGTGGCCCCCGCCTCCGCTGCGGCGATCAATCCGTCGGCAAATGGAAACAGTGCCTCGCTGGCCACGACCGAACCCTTCAAATCCAGCTTGGCTTCGCCCGCTTTCCACACCGCAATGCGCGAACTGTCCACCCGCGCCATCTGCCCGGCACCGATGCCGATGGTCTGTTCGCCGCGACAGTACACGATGGAGTTGGATTTGACGTGCTTGCCCACCTTCCAGCCGAACATCATCGCGGCCCACTCCTCGGCGGTTGGCTGGCGCTTCGTCACCACCTTGAAATCCTTCACATTGCCGAGCGTGCGGTCGCGGTCCTGCACGAGCAAGCCGCCGACCACCGAACGGACCTCCTGGAGCGCGTCCGCCCCGATGCCGTCCTTGGCGATCATCAACCTGAGGTTCTTCTTTTTGGAGAAAATGGCCATGGCCTCGTCGCTGAAACGCGGCGCGATGATCACCTCCGTGAAAATCTCGGCGATAATCTTCGCCAGCACGCCGTCCATGGTCTGGTTGACGACAATGATGCCCCCGAACGGCGCCTGCCGGTCGGTCGCATAGGCTCGTTCCCACGCCTCGACCAAAGTGTCCGCACTGGCCACGCCGCACGGGTTGGTGTGCTTGAGAATCGCCACTGTGGGCCGTTCGAACTCGCCGATGAGGTAGGTCGCCGACGTGATATCCAAAATATTGTTATAGCTCAGCTCCTTGCCCTGCAGTTGCTGGAAGTGGTCGTGAAAGGAGCCATAGAGCGCCGCCTTTTGATGGGGGTTCTCGCCGTAACGGAGGCTTTGCGCCTTTTTGAGCGTGAGCGAGTAAGTCGCGGGAAAACCGCTGAGCGCCTCCAGATCCGGCTCCAACTGCTGTCCTTCCAGATAACGGGCGATGGCTCCATCATAGCTCGCGGTGCGCTGGAACACCTTGAACGCCAGCTTGCGCCGCAACGCCGCCAGTTCCTCCGGTTTCGCCATTGCCGCGAGCACCGCGGCATAGTCCGCGGGGTCGCACACCACGGTCACGCTGTCATGATTCTTGGCCGCGCTGCGCAGCATCGACGGTCCGCCGATGTCAATGTTCTCGATGGCTTCCTCGAACTCCACGTGCGGCTTCGCCACGGTCTGCTCAAACGGATAAAGGTTTGCCACCACGAGGTCGATCAGCGCGATGCCGTTTTTCTCCGCCTGCGCGAGATGGCCGGGCTTGTCCCGGCGGCACAGCAGCCCGCCATGGATCTTCGGGTGCAGCGTCTTCACCCTTCCGTCCATGATCTCCGGAAAACCCGTGTGCTGGCTCACTTCGGTCACCGGCAGGCCGGCCTCGGCGAGCAGCTTGGCGGTGCCTCCCGTGGACAGCAGCCGGTAACCGTGCTGCCTGACCAGTGCCGTGGCGAAATCCACCAGGCCGCGTTTGTCGCTGACGGAAAGTAACGCTAGCTTTTCCATAGATTCACCTTTGTGCGGGCCGGGCTTTTTCACCGCAAGTCGAAAGCCCGGCCTTATGGCGCAGTTTTTCGTGTATTTCCCCGGTTTCGTGGTTACTACTCCCGCAGCTTAATGACCGCCTCTCTTGAATTGCCCGGCCTCAGCGTCGAACTGGACAAATTGGTTTACCGTCATGGCGGTGACAACCTGCCGCCCGACCGGCCGCACGCTTTCATCTATTACCTGACGATTCGCAACAACTCCGACCGCACCGTCACGCTCCTGGGCCGCAAATGGGTGGTGGAACATGCCGATGGCACGCAACTGGTCGTCGAAGGCGACAAGATCGTCGGGGAGACGCCGTGCCTCGCGCCGGGCGGGCATTTTTCCTATAACAGCTACCATGTCACGTCCTGCGATGCGCGGGCCCATGGCAGCTTCCACGGCCACGATGAAGCCGGCCGCCGCGTTTTTGTGCGCATCCCGACATTTGACCTGAGAATTCCGCCGGCCTGACCGAAATTAATGAAGCTAATCGACCTAAACAGTGACGGCGGCATCGGCGCCAATTCCCTCTACATCCAGCTTGGCGATTTTCACTGCGTCGTCGACAGCGGCCTCCATCCCAAGAAAGTCGGGCGCCTCGCCGCGCCCAATCTCCGCCCGTTGCAGGGCGTGCAGCTCGACCTCATCTTCATCACGCACTGCCACCTCGACCACATCGGTTCGCTGCCTCTGCTCATGCGGGCCCAGCCGGACACACCCGTGCTCATGACCCTGCCCAGCCGCATGCTCATCGAGCGCATGCTGCACAATTCCGCCAACGTCATGGCCCGGGAACGCGAGGAGAAGGGCATTCCCGACTATCCGCTCTTTACGCATGAGGAGATCGATCGGGTCGCCCCGCGCATGTTTCCGCACCAGTTCAACAATCCGAAAAAAATCTCCGGCGCCCGGGACGAGATCGAGTTTACCTTTCACTCCGCCGGGCACATCGCCGGCGCCGCCGGCGTCGAGATCGTCCACAAGCACCGGCGCGTCTTCTTTACGGGCGATGTGCTCTTCAACACCCAGCGCATTCTCGACGGCGCCAAGTTCCCCAAGGGCCGGTTCGATACGCTCGTCACTGAGACGACCCACGGCGCGACCGAAAAGCCACCCGGCCAGGCGCGCTCGGACGAGATGATCCGCCTGATCGACACCATCAACGCCACCCTCCAGCGCGGCGGTTCCGTGCTCATCCCCGTCTTCGCCCTCGGTCGCATGCAGGAAATCCTCGCCATTCTCCACGACGCCCGGAAATTCAACCGGCTGGCTCCGGCCCCCGTCTTCGCCTCGGGCCTCGGCATGGATCTCTGCGATTATTTTGACGACATCTCCAGGAAGACCGGCCTGCTTCACTTTACCCGCACCATCGTCAAGGAACTCAAGGTCAAGAAATCCCCGCGCGACCTCGTCCCCGGCAAGGAGCCGCCCACGCAGGGCATCTATGTCGTCAGCAGTGGCATGATGGTCGCGAACACCGCTTCCTACCTCCTTGCTTCCTGTCTGGCCGGCAACGCCAAGCACAGCATCTGTTTCGTCGGCTACTGCGATCCCGACACCCCCGGCGGCCAGTTGCTCGCCGCCAAGAGCGGCGAGCAGTTCCTCTTCGACGCCGTCAATGTGAAGGCCCGCATCCGGGCGCACATCGAACGTTTTGAATTCAGCGGCCACGCCACGCGCGACGAACTCCTTGCCTACGCCGAGCAATGCCGTCCGCGCTCCATTGTCCTTACGCACGGGGATCCGCCTGCCCGCGCCTGGTTCGCCGAGCAACTCAAGGGAATGCTCCCCAAGGCCAAGGTCCTCGACCCCGTGCCTTTGCAGACGTATCAGGTCTGAGCTGCGCCGGTGTCGGCGGAATTTGGCCAACCTGGGGTGCTCGGTCGCGCCCCATCCAGCCATTGGATTGCTTCCGCCATACAAGTGAACACTCGCACGTTGGCGCCGCGGTTGCGGGCCATGGTCTCGCCCAGCCGCTGGGGATCGATCGTCTCCTTCGAGATGACTCCGGCTACCCGGTAGCCGCGCAGATTGGCCACGAACGCCAGTATCATCTGCAGGCGCTGCATCACGCTTAACTTTCCCTTGAAGGCACTGGTATCAATGAGCAGTTCGGTTGCGTTGGCCGCCACGGCCATTTGCCTGATCTCCTCGAAGAGTTCGTGACTGTGCCCGAATCGGGCAATCGCCTTTAGCTGCACATGCAGCCGGCCGCCGCCATTTGACACCGACACCAGTTCGTAGGGTTTCATGCCAGGTTCTTCCGGCAAGATAGAGCGGCGCTCCAGTCCCGTCCAGCCCGCACTGTGTCACCGCAAGACCTTTGGCGGGTCCCAGGCGGTTAACGGCCGATGGCCGCGCGCAGCGCTTTCACCATCGCCGGGCTGCCGACGATGTATTGGACCCGCCTGGCTTGAAGGCTGAACTCCCGCATGGGAAAGGGTGGATTCTCCAGATAGTGAATCGTAACCCCCGCCTCCGCACACAATGCGCAGGCCGCAGCGATGTCCCAAACCTTGTTGTTGTGGTCGATCACGCCATCGAGCAATCCGATCGCGACGTAGGCCAGATGCAGCGTGCTGCTGCCGAGCCCGCGTATCTTGAAATTTTCAATGAGCCGCTCGCCGTCGACGGCATGGCTCTTGTCGGCCGGAGTGTGAAACCCGATCAGGCTGTCGCGGTCCGGCGCGCCGGCTTTGGCGTGTGCGGCCTTGTCCCCGTCCCACACGCCGCGCCCGGGGCCGCCGTGGATGAGCACCCGCCGCGCCAGGTCGTAGATGACGCCGTAAACCGGCTCACCGTTTTCCAGCAGGGCGAGGGAAATCGCGCAGAAGTTGATGCCATTGATGAAATTGTTGGTGCCGTCAATCGGATCAAGCACCCAGCAAAAACGCGAGGTGACCTGCACCGGCGTGCCGGTCGGCGCCAGTTCCTCGCTGAAAAATTGGTCTCCCGGGAACTGCCCGACCAAGGCGGCCTGGATGTGCTGCGAGATGGCGATGTCGGTCGCCGTGACCTTGGTGCCGTCGTGCTTGATTTCGCCTCTGGCCCGGCCGAACTCGCGGTGCAGCAGCGCCGTCTCGGCCGTCACCGCCTGCTTGGCTGTGGCGATGCGTTGTTCTGTTTCTTGATTAAACACGGATGAGACGGATGAACACGAATCAGAAAAGAGAAAGCATTATCTGGGCTGACGGTGGTCCCCGGCCTGACCCAACTGGTGTCCGTGACGGACGACAGTTTTTTTTCCACGCTCGTTGAGTTTGTCCAGCACGGCCGCGAGCCGGCGCTTCTTTTCCTCCGGTTGGCCGAACATTTCCAACTGGTCCGCCTTCTCCTCCACGTTGGAAAACCGCACGCTGACCAGCCGCAGAGGCCGCCGTTTTGTCCACGCCGCCTTGAGCAGCGGTTGGACCAGCGGATAAAACGGCGCCTCCAGATCGGTGGCGTCGGCCAGACTGCGACCGGTGGAGCTGTCCTCCATGCCCGGGTAACGCACCTTGACCGTCATGGTTTTGACCCGTTTCCCATCCTCCCGGATTTTGGGCATGAGCTCGTCAATCATCCGCTTCGCGATGCGCTCGATCTCGGCGAAGGCACTGATGTCCTGCGCGAACGTCTCCTGGGTGGAATAGGATTTGGCGTCCTCGTGTTCCACGTGCACGGGTCGGTCGTCCTCGCCCCGGGCCATTCGGAGCATCTCCGCCCATCCGCTGCCAAACAGGTTTTTCAGCTCGGATTCGCTGCGGGTGAACAGGTCGCTGACCAGCCTGATGCCGGCCGCCTCCAGCCGGGTCTCGCTCTTTTTCCCGACCCCGGGGATGACGCTGATCTTGAGGGGGGCGAGAAATTCCGCTTCGGAGCCGGGGGGTACGACCGTGAAGCCGCGGGGCTTGCGGGCCTTGCTCGCGATGGCGGCGACCAGCTTGTTGGCGGCGATGCCGAACGACGTCGGAATCTGCAGGTCGTCCCAGATGCGCTGCTGCAAGGCCCGGGCGCGCCGCTCGATTTCCTCCGGAGTCTTGAAACCGCATGGCGCGAGGTCGAGATACCCCTCGTCAATGGAGTTGCGCTGCACCAACGGCGTGAGTTTTTCGCAGAGATCGAACACCTCGCGGGATTTTTTGCCGTAGATGCCGCTGGTGTGCGGCAGCAGGATCAGATCCGGGCAGACCTTCAGGGCCTGCGCTGTCGGCATGGGCGTATAGACCCCGCAGGCCCGCGCTTCATAGCTGGCCGAGGAGATGATGCCCCGCTCGCGGCCGCCGACGGCGCACTTGGTACCGCGCAACTCCGGATTTACGGCCAGCTCGCACGACACGAAGAACGCATCGGCGTCGAGGTGGACGATGGTGGGCAAAGCACGGGACATCCGAATCAAATGACACGCCTGTCCCTGGATATCAACGCTGGGCGTCGCGTCCGAGACGCTTATCCTCAAGCGCCGAAGGGTCGCCGAAGGCAACACCCCCACCCTTGATATCAAAGCCTTAACTTCGCCAGATGCAGCCGGCTCTTCAAGTCGTCAGCGGAATGCTTCTCGACCAATTCGGCGAGGATCGACGCGTCGACACAGGTTGAGACCACCACGAGTTCCCTGTCATTGACCACAGCGAGGCAGATTTCCACCGGATCATCCGGATCGAAGTCTTCCGGCATATAAATGAGCACCGTGTCCTTGTGGTCTGCCACGCCCACGAGGCGCGTCCAGTGGCGGTTTTGCATGGCCTGGTCCGCCTCGGCAAAAAGCTGCGGGCGCGACCAGTCGGCCCGGCCCGGCCCGCGTTCATAGACGCCGACACTGGCGTGCCTGATGGCCGCGAGAGCCAGGCGGGCATCGTCGATATCCTTGTTGTGCACAAAAGCCAGTCCGGTGCGCACGGCGCCAAGAGTTAACCGACCGACGCTCATCTGCACCTTGGTGTTCCAGCCTTGGTCGGTCGCAGCCATGACCTGCTTGCGCAGCACCGCTGCATCGCGATCCAGTGTCAGGAAGCTGACTGCGACCGCCGCCAGAACCACGAAGGGCGCGAGACAGAGCCCGAGGCCGAGGAACACCCACCGCCAGACATGACGGCGCGGAGGAGAAGTGGGAGGAACAGGATTCATGGAAGTTGGTGCTTGAAGGTCGATTGTCAGTGGTCACCGGGCACCCAGCCCCGGGGCCCTTACTCCGTGGTCGGGTCGCGGAGCCTCAGGCATCTTTCTCCCCGTGTTTGTGATCAAACTTAACGTGGACGTGCTTGAGCGGCTCGATATCGAATTTGTCGGCGATCTTGGCAATCTGGTCCGCGTTGATATTGCCCACGATATTCACGAAGACCGCCTCGCCCTTGTGGTCGATGACCGTAATCACCAAACCGTCGATGGCGTCCTCCCCGCGCTGCTTGACATGGATGTCGACGTTGTCGCCGTTGTCCCGCTCGCGCACGGTGACCATCTGGGTCCAGCCCTGCGACTCCAGGGTGCGCCGGACCGCCTCGATTTTTTCGATGTTGCTGCTGCGGTTGGACTCGTCGAGTCCGACCACGTTCACGCGGATGCGCTTGAGATTGGCCACGAGTTCGGCCGCCTCGGGCTCCTGATGGGCCGCGATTCTCGCGACGAACTTGAGCAAGCCGGGCGATAGATTCACTTCGACAAACTGGCCTTTCGCGGAGGGCATCAGCTTGCCGATATCAACGAAACCGGGTTCGGATTCGGCCGCGTGGACAGCGGCCGCAAGGGCCAGCGACAAGGCGGAGGCAAGGGCAACGGAGCGGAGAGATTTCATGACAGCGGGGAGTTGGGTTATGGTTGGGCCCCATGGCCGGTTGCTTCCAACACACCGCAACCCCACCGAAAGTTGCAGCAACTAGGCGGGCGGGGTGCCCTCACCCCGTAATGCCACCTTGACCTTGCAGTGCCCGACCGGTCAGCGAGCGCGATTGGGCCGCCAGTCCGGCCACCGGACCAGCATAGACGATTTCGCCCCCGTCCGAGCCGCCGCCCGGACCCAGATCGATGATCCAGTCGGCCAGCCGGATGACGTCCAGATTGTGTTCGATGACGACCAGCGTGTTGCCGGCGTCGCGCAACTTGAAGAGCAGGTCCATCAATCGTTGGATGTCCGTCCAGTGCAGCCCCGTGGTCGGCTCGTCGAGGATGTAGAGCGTGGTGCCCTGCTCGCGCTTGCTCAGTTCCAGGGAGAGCTTGATGCGCTGTGCCTCGCCGCCAGAGAGCGTCGTCGCCGGCTGACCAAGTTGCAGATAACCCAGCCCGACGGCTTCGAGTGTCGCCAGTTTTTCCGTGATGCGGGGAATGGCGCGAAACAGCTCCAGCGCCTCGCGCACGGTCAGGGCGAAAACATCGGCGATGCTCCGGCCGTGGAAGCGCACCTCCAGCGTCTCCCGGTTGAAGCGCCGCCCATCGCAACCGGGGCATGGCGCATAGGCGTCGGCCATGAACTGCATGTCGAGCTTGATCTGGCCGTCGCCCCGGCAGCGTTCGCAGCGGCCGCCGCGCACATTGAAACTGAACCGGCTGGCCTTGTACCCGCGCACCTTGGCCAGGGGCAGTTTGGCGAACAGGTCGCGCAGCAGGTCGAGCAGGCCGACATAACTCGCGGGATTGGACCGGGGGCTGCGGCCGATGGGTTCCTGATCCACGAGCACGGCTTTCTCGAAATATTCGAGCCCGAGCAGCCCGCGATGACGACCCGGCAGCGTCTTCGCTCCGTTCAGCTTGCGGGCGGCCGCAGCGGCGAGGGTGTCGTTCACCAGCGAACTCTTGCCCGACCCCGATACGCCGGTGACACAAGTGAGCAGTCCAACCGGAAAACGCGCGTCAACATCCTTTAGGTTGTGCTGCGTTGCATTTTCTATCGTGAGCCAGCGGCCGTCGGGCTCCTTGTTTTTCGCGTCCTTGACCACGCCGAGCTTGCCCGCGAGCCAGGCCCCGGTGGGCGAAGCCGACAAAGGCAACTGCGCGCAAGCGGCAGGTGACCCTTGAAACAAAATCCGGCCGCCCTCCGCGCCCGCGCCGGGCCCGAGCTCGATCAGCTCATCGGCAATGCGCATGGTGTCCGCATCGTGTTCGACCACGAGCACTGTGTTGCCACGATCGCGCAGCTCGCCAAGCGTGGCCAGCAGCCGCTGGTTGTCGTGCGGATGCAGGCCGATGCTGGGTTCATCCAGCACGTAGATGACGCCGACCAGCCCCATGCCCAGTTGCGTCGCCAGTCGCACCCGCTGGGACTCGCCGCCGGAAAGAGTGGCGTATTCGCGGCCCAGAGTGAGGTAGCCGAGTCCGGTTTCGCTGAGAAAATGCAGCCGCTGTTCGACGCCGCCGAGCACTTCCTGCACCGCCTCGGCCGCTGGCAGCACGGCAGGCAGGCTGCGCACGAATTCCAAGGCACCCCGGATGTCCAGAGCCGTGAACGCCGCGAAGCTCTTGCCGCTGAGCAGCACGGCGGCGCTGCGGGCGTTGAGGCGCAGACCGTGACAGGAAGGACAGTCGCCGCTTGCCATGAAAGTGGCGAGTCGCGCGCGAAAACCGTCGCTGCGTGAATCGCGCCGGCTGGCGTCGAGCAGGGCGAGAACCCCGGGAAACGGCTTCAACTCGGATTTTTGCGTGCGGCGCAGGTGAAAGCTGAACAACCGGTCACCCGCACCGTGTAGGAGCACGCGGCGCGTTTCCGCCGGCAAATCCTGCCACGGGGTCTCAGCGTCGAATGGCAGTTGCTCGGCCAGTTGCTTGAGGATCGCGTTGTGGCGGATGATGAGATTCCGGCCACCAATGCGCCACGGCTTGATGGCGCCCTCCCGCACGGCTTTGTCCGGCCTGGGCACGACCAGTTCCTCGCTGAAGGCCAGCTTGCGACCGAGCCCGCCGCACTCGGGGCAGGCGCCCTCTTTGTGATTGAAGGAGAAATGCCGCGGCGTCAGCGGGTCAAACACGTCGCCACACACCACACAGCTCAGGCTCTGGCTGAGCGGAATCTCGCGCCACGGTGAGTCCGGAAGTTTCTGCACCAGCACCAGCGCGCGGTTCTGGCCCTCGCGGAATGCCAGTTCGAGCGAGTCAGCCAGCCGGCTGCGCTGGGCGGCGGCGATGACAATGCGGTCAATCACCAGCTCCACCGCCAACTCGGTGCCGCCGGTGGGCACCAGGCGCGGTTCATCGAGCGACTTGATCTCGCCGGCGATGCGCACGCGCTGAAAACCGCGCTGGCGCAGCCGCGGCAGTTCGTCGCGGAGCACCGCGGGCTTGGCCGTCATCCATGGGGCGAGGATGAGGGCGCGTTCGGCCGGCGCCTCGCGCAGCAACTGGGCGACGCAATCGTCAAGCGAGCGCTTGGTCACGCGTCCGCCGTCCTTCGGGCAGCGTTGCTCGCCGCACAGCGCCCAGAGCAACCGGGCGTAATCGGCGACCTCGGTGACCGTCGCCACCGTGCTGCGGGGCGAACTGCCTCCGGTGCGCTGCTCGATGGCGAGGACCGGGGACAGACCGTGAATGAAATCCACGTCGGGTCGCTTGAGTTGCTCCAGCACCTGCCGCGCCTGGGTGGAAAGGCTTTCCATGTACTTGCGGTAGCCCTCGGCATAAATGGTGTCGAAGGCGAGCGACGACTTGCCGGAACCGCTGGGACCGGTGAGCACAACCAGTTTGCCGCGCGGAATGCGCAGCTCAAGGTCCCGGAGATTGTGCTCGCGAGCCCCTTTGATGTGGATGTGTGACGCGGCGTCCATCCCCTCACCCTTGCCGATTTGTCGCGGGCGTCAAAACGCAATAGTGAAAACAAACTTCATGACTGGCCGTGGTTTAGGTCTTGAACTAACCGGAGAAGAATTGCTTCATCAGCCCAGCAAACACCAAGCTCGCGGGCTTGTTCAAACCCCCCACCCACCAGTCTCATGCGAGGCTGAATTGTTGTCTACGTTATGAACCCAAGCAAAGCTATCCTTCACTGCCTTCGCTGGCAGTCCGTCACTGGCCTCGTCCTTGCCCTCGGATTCGCCCCCGCCCTGCGGGCGGTGGTTCTCGATTTCGGTGAGTTCAAAGGCAATTTCGATACCACGATCTCCGTTGGCGGCCTCTACCGTCTGGATAATCCCGATCCGCAGCTTTACGGGCTGTCCGACAAGTTCAACGGGGTTCCCGGCCTGCAACGCTCCGTCAACGCCGATGATGGCGACCTGAACTACAACAAAGGCATGGCGTCGTTTCTGGTGAAAGTCTCCCATGACTTGCAACTGAAATACAAGGATACCGCCGGCCTGTTTGTGCGCGGCTTCTACTTTGATGACTTCGTGAATACCGACGGAACCCGCGCCCGCACTCCGCTGAACAGCGATGCCAACAATATTGTCGGTCGAAATGCCGAGCTCCTCGACGCCTACGTTTATTTCAAGCCGACCCTCGGCACCATGCCGGCCACCCTGCGCATCGGCCGCCAGGTGCTGAGCTGGGGCGAAAGCACCTTCATCCCGAACGGCATCAACTCGGTGAACCCGATCGATGTCGCGAAACTGCGGACGCCGGGCTCCGAGCTGAAGGAGGCGCTCCGGCCGATCAACATGGTGTCCGCCTCGATCAATCTGACCGAGGATTTGTCTCTTGAAGCTTTCTACCTCCTCGACTGGGAGCGTACCCGGGTCGATCCGCCGGGCACCTATTTCAGTACCAACGATTTTGTGGCAAAAGGCGGCACCAAGGTTTATCTCGGCTTCGGTGGCATCGCTGATTCCTCTCCGCTCGGAGCAATCTCGCGCGGCATTGACAACGAACCCGGCAGTTCCGGCCAATACGGTGTGAATCTCCGCTGGCTGGCCCATGGCTTGAAGGACACGGAATTTGCCATCTATTACATGAATTATCACAGCCGGTTGCCAATGGTGTCGGCCCGCACCCCGTCCGTCGCGGTCAACACAGCTCCGGTGGTCGCCCAAGTCCAGGCCGTGGCCGGCCAGTTGGGACAGGCCCAATTGATTCCCGTCCTGGTGGCCAATGGCATACCCCTGTCCCAAGTCGCGTCAGTGCTCAACACCCTGCTCGGCGCCGCTCTCACCAATGTGCCGGTCAGCGCGCTTCCCGCCAGCATCCAGCCCTTTTATGCACAGGCCCAAGGGATCGCGTTCGCGGCACTCAATGATCCCACGGTCACCGCCGCGAAGACCGTGGCGTTCCTCACGGCCGCCGCCACCGGCAACTACCTCATTGAGTTTCCGAAGGACATCCATCTTTACGGTGCCAGTTTCAACACGAGCCTCAACGGCATCGCGATTCAGGGTGAAGTCAGCTACCGCCCCAACCAGCCGCTGCAGGTGGATGATGTCGAGTTGCTGTTCGCCGCGCTCTCGCCGCTCAATCCCGCTTACGGCCCGAACAACCAGATCGGCAACTTTGCCGGACAATACAGCACCTACATTTCCGGTTACCGTCGCAACGCCGTCTGGACCGGGCAGCTGACCGCCACCAAGGTCGGCAGTGGCATCTTCGGGGCGCAGCAAAGCACGTTGCTCGCCGAAGTGGGTTTTGTGCACGCTGACCTCCCCAGCAAGGGCACGCTCAGGTATGACGGCTTCGGCACCTATGTGGCCGGGGATATCAACGAGATGATCAACACCGGCAACGCGGCTTCCGGCTCCGACCCGGCCTCGGCCTTCGCCGACAGTTTCTCGTGGGGCTACCAGCTCGTCGGCCGCCTCGACTACAACAATGTCTTCGCCGGCGTGAACGTTTCACCCCTGCTGGTCTTCACCCACGACGTGAACGGCAACACGCCGCTCCCGATGGGCAACTTCGAACACAACCGCAAATCGATCACCGTGGGTGCCGAGTTCACCTTCCAGAATGCGTGGGCGTTCGATCTGCGCTACGTGAACTTCTTCGGCGGTGGTCGCTTCAACCTCCTGGGCGACCGCGACTACGTTTCGTGCAACCTGAAGTATTCGTTCTAACTCCCTACCCCGACTTTACCATGAAATCAGGTATTCTTACTTTTCTCGCAGGTTCCGCTCTGCTCACCCTGACCCTCGCCGCCCACGCCGGCATCTCGGCGGTTGACGCCAGCCGCCTCGGCAACGATCTGACCCCGCTTGGCGCGGAGAAGGCCGGCAACGCCGACGGCACGATCCCGGCCTGGACCGGAGGCATCACCACCCCGCCCGCCGGTTACACCGTTGGCATGCACCATCCTGATCCCTACAAGGACGACCAGGTGCTTTTCACCATCAGTGCGGCCAATGCCGACAAGTACGCGGACAAGCTCAGCGCCGGCCATCTGGCCCTGTTGAAAGCCTACTCCGACTATACGATGCCGGTTTATCCGACCCACCGCAGCGCGTCGAACCCGCAGCGCATTTACGATGCCACGAAGCAATATGCCACCACCGCGGCTCTGACTCCGGGTGGCAACGGCATCTCCGGCGCCGTCATTGGCATCCCGTTCCCCATTCCGCAAAACGGACTGGAAGTCATCTGGAACCATCTTACCCGCTACCGGGGTATCGCGGCCGTCCGCTACATCAGCCAGGCGGCCCCGCAGCGCAACGGCAGCTACACGCTCGTCGATTTCGAGGATGAGTTCCTCTTCAACTATGTGCGTGAAGGCATCCAGGAAAAGGATCTCGATAATGTCCTCGTCTACTTCAAGCAGACGGTCACCGCGCCCGCCCGCCTCGCCGGTTCGATCCTCGTGGTCCACGAGACCCTGGACCAGGTCAAGGAGCCCCGGCGCGCCTGGCTGTACAACACCGGCCAGCGCCGGGTGCGCCGCGCGCCCAACGTCGCCTATGACAATCCCGGCACCGCCGCCGACGGCATGCGCACTTCCGACCAGTTCGACATGTTCAACGGTGCCCCCGACCGCTACGACTGGAAGCTGGTGGGGAAAAAGGAAATGTATATGCCGTACAATTCCTACAAGCTGCATAGCGATAAGCTGAAATACAGCGACATCCTCAAGCCGCTCCACATCAACCAGGATCTCACCCGCTATGAATTGCACCGCGTCTGGGTGGTGGATGCCACCCTCAAGCCCGGCACCAGCCACGTTTACTCCCGGCGCACCTTCTACATTGACGAGGACAGTTGGCAGGTTCTGGCCGTGGATCAATACGACGGCCGCGGCCAGATGTGGCGGGTCTCCGAGGCGCACTGCATCAATTACTACGATGCGCAGACATTCTGGAGCACCTTGGAGGTCCACACCGATCTCATCGCCGGACGCTACCTGGCCATCGGCCTGGATAACGAAGGGAAAATGTATGACTTCAGCCTCAAGCGCACTCCGCAGGACTACACGCCTTCGACTTTGCGCCAGGAAGGCGTCCGCTGATTGGCTGATGGCCCAGCGTTTCCCAACGGCGGCGGGCTTTCCGGCCCGCCGTTTTTGTCTCGGCCCGCTGCTGGGTGGAACCCGGCCACCGGACGGGTTACGAACGCGTCCGGAGGCCACGCTCCACCGCATGCTCATGCCGTTGTGCACACTGCTCTTCACCTTCGCGCTCATTCTCCCGCTTCCCGCCCAGGAAAACTCCGAACCCGCGCCGCTGGCCGCCCGCGGCCTGCTGCTGGATATCTCGAATACCGGGAGCAAATTGGTAGCGGTGGGCGACCACGGGCACGTCGTCATTTCGCGTGACCATGGTCTGACCTGGACCCAAAGCCCCACTCCCACGCGGGTTTTGCTTACCGGGGTGTCCTTCCCCGACGCGCAGCATGGCTGGGCCGTCGGTCATGAGGGAGTCATTATTGCGACCGGTGATGGCGGTGAAACCTGGCAACGGCAGGATGACGGCAAGAATCTCGATGCCGTCTGGCTGGATGTGCTGTTTCTTGACACCACTCACGGTTTTGCTGCGGGCGCCTACGGAAAATTCCTTACCACCATCGACGGCGGCAAGCACTGGGTCGCGGGCAAACCGTCGCCTGATGAAGTGCATTACAATCGCATCACGGCCGGAACCGACGGCTATCTCTACCTTGCTGGCGAAAGCGGCACGTTGCTTGTATCAAATGACGGCGGCAAAACCTGGATCAAGGCGGAGGTGCCCTACGATGGTTCGCTGTTCGGCGTCCTGCCCCTCGATAATGGCCGGATCATCGCCTACGGCCTGCGCGGTCATATCCTGCGCTCCGACGACCACGGCGCGAATTGGGAGCCGGAGAACAGCGACGTCAAAGTGCTCATCATGGGAGGCACCCGTCTGGAAAGCGGCGCCATTCTGCTCGGCGGGCAAGGCGGCAATTTTTTTGTCAGCGGGGATTCCGGCCGCACTTTCCGCCACTGGAAGCCCGCTGATTTCGGCACCAGTGTGGCCGACCTGACCGAAACGGCCGACGGCGCCATCGTCACCGTTGGCGAAGCCGGCGCCGTCCGGTTGAAACTGCCATGAACGCGCAATGACTTTTCCGACACACCCCGCCCCTTGGGCACCCCTCTCCAGAGGGGATTTTCCGAATCTCATCAAAGCAATCCCCTCTATCAAGAGGGGTGGCGCGCTGCTCCGGGGTGTGTTCGCCAACCGCTGATTTTCGCGCCCCATGCTCGACCGCGTCGAAGAGTTCATTTTCAAGCACCGTCACCTGACGGTCGCGGCGTTTGCACTCACCACCGTCGTGCTCGGATTTTTCGCGGCCAAGACCCATGTTGACGCCAGTTTCAACAAGCAACTGCCCAGCGACCACGAATACATCCTGAATTTCAAGAAATACCAGGAGCAGTTCGGCGGCGCCAATCGCGTGGTCATCGCCCTCATGGCCCGGCAGGGCGACATCTTTACGCCGGAATTTTTCAAGACGCTCAAATCCGTCACGGACGAGACCTACTACCTGCCCGGGGTCGACCGTTCGCAAGTCACCTCCATCTACACGCCCAATGTCCGCTACATGGAGGTCGTCGAGGACGGCCTCCAGGGCGGGAATGTCATTCCCGCTGATTTCGTGGCCACGCCCGAGGGCCTGGAGCACGTCCGGCAGAACATCATCAAGTCCGGCCGCGTCGGCCAGTTGGTGGCGAATGATTTTACCGGCGCGATCATCGTCGCCCAGTTGCTCGAGGTTGACCCGCAGACCGGGAAGAAACTGGTTTACGCCGAGGTCGCCGACGCGCTCGAAAGCAAGATCCGCAAGAAATACGAGTCCAGCCTCGTCAGCATCCACATCATCGGTTTCGCCAAGGTCATCGGCGACATCACCGACGGGGCGCGGGGCGTGCTGCTCTTCTTCGGCCTCGCCATCATCATCTCCGCCTTTCTGCTCTATTATTTTTCCCAGTCGCTCATCCTCACCATTCTGCCGCTGATCACCTCGTCCTGCGCGGTCGTCTGGCAGCTTGGCCTGCTTTACCTTTTCGGCCTGGGCATCGACCCGCTCTCGATTCTGGTTCCATTCCTGGTCTTTGCCATCGCCCTGAGCCACGCGACCCAGATGCTCCGCTCCTTCCGCTACGAGTTCAATGTCGGCGGCAACGAGGTGCACGCCGCCCGCTCCTCATTCAGCAATCTCTTCATCCCCGGCACGGTCGCCATCCTGACGGACACGGTGGGCTTCCTCACCATCTACCTGGTCAAGGTGCCCATCATTCAGGATCTGGCCATCACCGCCAGCCTGGGGGTGACCCTCATCATCCTGACCGACCGGTTCCTGCTCCCCGTCCTGCTGGCCTACACCAAGATGACGCCCGGCTTCCGGAAGCGCGTCAATTTTCGCCGCTTCGCGCTCCAGCCCACCTGGCGCAAACTTGTGAACCTGACCACCGGCCGCACCTCGCTGGTCATCATCGCGGTCACCGCCGTTCTCTGGACCTTTGGCCTGATCAAGGGGCGGCACGTGCAAATCGGCGACATGCACGCCGGAGTGCCGGAGCTGCGCCAGAATTCGCGTTACAATCAGGACACCGCCACCATCACCAATCATTTCAGCATCGGCGTCGATATCATCACCGTCATTGCGGAGACGGTCCCCAATGGCGTCATCGATCATGACGTGATGGCCCTGGTCGACCGCTTCGCCTGGCATATGCGCAACGTCGACGGGGTGAAATCCACCATGGCGCTCACCGACTTTGCCAAGACCATCTCCGCCGGCTGGAACGAAGGCAGTCTCAAATGGCGCACGATTCCCCGCAACAAGGACATGCTCGCCCAGTCCGTTTCACCCGTCGAGACTTCCTCCGGGTTGTTGAACAACGACGGCAGTGTCATCCCGGTCATGATCTACCTCAAGGATCACAAGGCCGAGACCATCAAGGGCGTCGTCGCCGCGGTGAAGAAATTCCGCGAACAGTATTCCACGGACAAGGTGAAGTTCCAGCTCGCCACCGGCAACGTCGGCGTGATGGCCGCCACGAACGAGGTCGTCGAGTCAGCCGAGGTTCCCATGTTGGTGTGGCTCTATGCCGCCATCATCGTGCTCTGCCTGATTTCCTTCCGCTCCTGGCGGGCCACGGTGTGCGTCGTGCTGCCGCTCCTGATCGTCTCCGAACTGGCCAGGGCGCTGATGGTCTATCTCCAGATTGGCCTCAAAACCTCCACCCTGCCCGTCGTCGCGCTCGGCGTCGGCATCGGCGTCGACTACGGCATCTACCTCTGCTCCGCCTTGCTGGAAAAAATCCGCGCCGGCAAATCGCTGGAGGACTCCTTGTGCGAATCCTTCGCCACCATGGGCACCTCGGTCGTGTTCACCGGTCTCGCTCTAGCCATCGGCGTCGGCACCTGGGCGTTCTCCGCCATCAAGTTCCAGGCCGACATGGGCGTGCTGCTCGCCTTCATGTTTCTCTTCAACATGCTCGGCGCGATGCTGCTGATGCCCGCCCTCGCCCGCTGGCTCTTCCACGGGCACATCGAGGAAAAGAAATTACGGAAGGCCGCGGCCAAACCGGCCGGGTGAGATGCCGGTCGGGAACAGCTACTCCGCCCTTAGCGCTATCACCGGATCGATCTTGGCCGCCCGTCGCGCCGGAAGGTAACAGGCAAGCAAAGCGACCAGCACGAGCATGAGCGATACCCCGGCAAATGCCAATGGGTCGGTTGGCTGCACTCCGAACAGCAAGCTGCTCATAAAGCGACTCAAGTTGAATGCTCCGGCGAGGCCCAGCGCAACTCCGATGCCGACCTTCCACAACCCTTGGCTCACGATCAGTCCGGCGACCTGCCAACGGGAGGCCCCGATCGCGCACCGGATACCGATCTCCCGCGTGCGCTGCGAGACATCGTATGCCAGCACACTGTAGACGCCGACCGCTGACAGCACCAGGGCTATCCCGGCAAAACTGAGGAGCAGACACATGATACCGCGACGGTTAGCGTAGCAGTTGCTGATCACGGTTTCCATCGTTCCGCCATCGAAAATCGGCAGCGAAGGATCAATCGCCGCGACCTTCTTCCGCAGAATTCCCACCACCTCCGGTATTGGCCGGGCCGTGCGAACAAAAACGCTCAAACCGCCAAAAAACGGTGCCTGCGTCAGTGGACGGTAGACGAATGGATTGCCGCTCTTCTCCTCGACCCCGTTGTGTCGCACGTTGCCGACAACACCGACAATCTCCCACCAATCTGCCTCGTTCTGAGGGGGGCGGGAGTCTGCCACGAGTTGCTGGCCGACGGCGCTTCGCCCGGCAAAGTAGCGACGTGCGAAATCCTCGTCCACGACGACCACCCGCCGGCTCTTCTCGGTATCCGCGTCGTTGAACCATCGTCCCTCCCGCAGCGGAATGTGCATCACCGCCAGGTAAGACGGCGAAGCGCCGGAACTGAATCCGTCGCGCTCGACAAGGCCGCCCGGGGCAATCGGGTCGCGCACGGTAAAAGCGCTGATCGGCATGCTGACGTGGACTTGGGGGACCAACAGGAAAGGCGTAGACGTGGCGAGACCCACAGTCACCCCGGGCACTTCCCTCAATGCGGTCTCCAGCCTCTGTTGAAATTTCCGGGCCGATTGGTCGCCGGAAGCGTCCACCGGAAGCGCGATGCGTGCAGTGATGACCTGCCGCGGGTCGAAGCCTGGATCAACGCCCAAGACTTTGGTGAAACTTCGCACCAACAGGCCCGCCCCGGCCAGAAGGATGAGTGCCACCGCCACCTGCACGATGACCAGCACGCTGCTCATCGCCCGCAACCCGCGCCCGCCGGACGCACCGCGGCCCTGACTATGCAACAATGTGAGCAGATTCCCACCAAGGACGTGGACGACGGGCACTAGGCCGATGAATACCGCCATGCCTGTCGCGATGGCCGCCGTGACTGCGAGCACGCGGCCGTCAATTGCGAACGGCAGTGCATCCGGCAGGAGTTCCGCTGAAAAACGATTAACCACCCCAAGCGCGGCCCACGCTAAGGCCAAGCCGAGTGCCACGCCCAGCGAGGTGAGCAGCGCACTCTCGACCAGCAATTGGCGGGCGATCGCACCCCGACCTGCGCCCAGTGCTACCCGCGTGGCCAATTCTCCCCTCCGGGCATTGGAGCGTGCGAGAAGAAGGTTGGCAACGTTCACGCAGCCGATCAGCAGCACCAGCAGGACCCCACCTTGCAGCAGAAGAAGTGACGTTCTGACCGGTCCGACGCGTTGGGCCTGAACGGAGTCGACCTTGATGACATGTCCGGTGCGATCAAAGAACTCACGGATCGCCGGTGGCGCCGTCTCGTAATCCAACTGCTCCAACGCCGCGACCTGAGCAAGGGCTTCCTCGATCGTTGCGGTGGGCTTCAGGCGGCCGTAGAGTTGAGGCGAGTAACCGGTCCGGCCTGACTGTTTCTCCTGCTCCGGAGTCCACGAGAAGGGCCTGACGAATCTCGCCCGGGCGTCAAACGCCTCCAAGAGGCGGGGCGCAACGCCGATTATCTCGTAGGTCGCGCCGTCGAGTCGCACCGTGCGGCCGAGCACGCCGGGATCATTTTGGAAACGCGATTCCCAGAACGACTGCGTGAGAACAACAACCTTGTCGGCTCCAGGAACGTGGTTTCCCTCCGTGAAAAACCGGCCGAGCAGCGGCTGCACGCCCAGAATATCGAACATCTCCGCCGTGGCGACTACGCCCGGGATTCGCAGCGGGCTTTCTTTGTCGCCCAGCGTGTAGTCGTCGAGCCGCCAGAGCCCGAGCTCTGCAAAAGCCTTGGTGTGCTGCTTGAAGTCAAAGTACTGGCCGAAGTTGCTGAAGAGTTTGTCTAGGCCGGCTTTCGGAAACGAATTGTATATCTCCACGATTCTCCGCGCATCGCGATACGGCAGCGGCTTGATCACGAGGGCGTACAGCATCGAAAAGATTGCGGTATTCGCCCCAATGCACAGCGCGAGTGAGATCACTGCGGCAGCCGTGAATCCGGGATTCTTCCAGAGCATCCGCCAAGCATAGCGCACGTCTTTGCTTGTGTTCTCCAGCCAAACCCAGCCGTGCTCATCGCGTGTTCGCTCCTGGATTCCCGCCACGTTGCCAAACACCCGCAGCGCGGCGTAACGCGCCTCCTCGGGCGGCATCCCCGCGACAATGTTCGCCTCCGTCGCCATCTCCACATGAGTCCGCACTTCCTCGGACAACTGCGCCTCCAGTTTCTTTCTCAAGAAAAACGACTTCCCATAATAAAAGATTTTTGAAAGCCAGCTCATCGGATCACTCCGCCCTCAGTGCTATCACCGGATCGACCTTGGCCGCGCGCCGGGCCGGCAACCAGCTGGCGAGCAAGGCGACGGCTAGCAGCAGCAGCGAGACGGCCGCAAATGCCAGCGGGTCCGTTGCGTGCACGTCGAACAACAGACTGCGCAAATAACGGGTCAGGCAGAATGCTCCAATCAATCCCGCCCCCAGCCCAAGGCCGGCCTTCGTCAGACCCTGGCGCATTATCAAACCGACAATCTGTTCCCGCGACGCCCCGATGGCCCCGCGAATGCCGATCTCCCTCGTCCGCTGGGACACGTCATAGGCCAGCACACCGTAAAGACCTACTGCGGCCAGCATCAGGGCGAGACTGGCAAAAATAAGCAGCAGCAACAGGAGCGCACGTCGCGGCAGGAGCATGAGGTCAAGCGTCTCCTGCAGCGTTCCGGTGTTGTAAAGCGGCAGTGTCGGGTCGATCTCGTGCAATTTTAGTCGCATCGCCGTGAGCACATCGGCGGACGGCCGCGAGCTCCGGACGAGCAGATTGAAGCCGGGACTTGTTTGCTGGCCCATTGACAGATAGATGAAAGGCAGGCCATCGCGCTCCTCCAGCCCGACCACGTTGGCTCGATCCACGACCCCGACGATGCGTGGCCAGTGAAAATCGGCCGGGTATGGCCCGGCTCCGAAGGCGACTTCCTCCCCAAGCGCACTTCGGCCAGGAAAGTTTCGCTCCGCAAAAGTGCGGTCCACAATCATTCCGAAAACGCCACTCCGGCCGTCGTCATCGTCAACAAAGTCCCGCCCCTCCAGGATACGCGTGCCCATGGTGGAAAAAAACCCCGGGGACACGGGATCGAGCAGGGCCAGGGGCCTGGTTTCCTCGGTCGCACTCGGTGCCCGGCGCACGGTGTAAGGCAGGGCGCGGTAGCTGGAGGCGGGACCCACTCCGAAATAGGAGGAGACCGCGACACTCTTGATGCCGGGAATTTCCTTCACCGCGTCCATCAGGCGTTGCCGGATCGCCACGTTGGCCGTGGGCGCGTCGTAAGCGTGCGGCAACGCCACCCGCCCCTGTATGACGTGGGCGGCATCAAACCCGGGATCGACCGCCATTACGTTGGCGAAACTCCGGATCATCAGTCCTGCCCCGACCAACAGCATCAGCGCGAGCGCGACCTGCCCGACCACCAGCGCACTGCTGAGCGCCCGGATGCCACCGCCGGCGGAAGCGGCTCGCGTTTCGCCCAGCCGCAGTCCCGTCCGCCGCAGCAGGAGCACGGGCAGCAGGCCGACAAATAACGCGATGCCCACGCCGAGCAGCAGAACCAGCGCACTGATACGGGCGTCGAGTGTTACTGGCGGCGCATATCGTTCGACGAAAACGACGGAATGATTGATGAAGCGCAAGGTGGCCCAGCCCAGCGCGACACCCGCCACGGCCGCCGCACCCACCAGCACCAGCACCTCGCAAAATACCTGACGGAACAGCGCGCGCCAGCCGGCCCCCAAGGCCAGGCGGATCGCCAGTTCCGCGCGCCTGGCGCTGGCGCGGGCCAGCGTGAGATTGGCAACGTTCACGCAGCCGATCAGCAGCACCAAGGCGGCCCCGGCTTCCAGCATCCAGAGCGGTCCTTTCGCCACCACGAGGCCCTCGTTGCGCCAGCGCTCTACCGTGACCTTGAAGCCGCCTTTTTCCAGCGACGCCCGCATCGCGGGGCTGGCCTGTTGGGTGCGAAACCGTTCCTCAATGGTCGTGAGCTGCGCCTGTCCGGCCGTGGGTGTCATCCCCGGCTGCAAACGACCGATCAGCGTGGCCCGGGAGGCAAAACGCCGCTCCGGATTGAGGTCGGCCGGCTCGTGCTGGAACGGCTTGAAAAAATCAGTGCGGGTAAACATGGCCTCGAGGGAGGCCGGGGCGATGCCCACGATAGTATACGCTTCCCCACCCATCCGAACTTCCTGTCCGATCACTGCCGGGTTTGCCTGATATTGCGTGATCCAAAATGTCTGAGTCAACACGAGGATGTGATCGCGACCGTTGACCTCCTCATCCGTGATGAAGAACCGACCAGCCAAGGGCGTCACCCCGAGGAGGTCGAAGAAGTTCGCCGTGACCCGGAAGCCCGAGGCGCGCACCGGCATGCTTTCCTCTCCGATAGTCGTATTTGACATCTCGTAGAGTGCAAATCCGGCGAATCGGTCGGCGTGCGCGGCGAAATCCTGAAACTGGGGAAGTCCGGTGTTGTAGACCAGATTGCCCGCTTTGGTCCCCACATTCCTGACGACCGCGAGCTGGGCTGGATCGCGGAACGGCAGCGGCTTGAGCACCAGGGTATAAAGTGCCGACAGGACAGCGGTGTTTGGCCCGAGACAAAGCACCAGGGTGAGAAACACCGCGAGGCTGAATCCCGGTGACCGTCGCAGGGAGCGAAATGAAAATCGCATGTCCCGGACCAGATTCTCGAGCCACACCCACCCGCGTTCGTCGCGCGTTTGCTCCTTGATGCCCGCCACGTTGCCGAATTCCCGCAGCGCCGCGTAGCGCGCCTCCTCCGGCGACATGCCCGCCGCCACGTTCGCTTCCGTCGCCATTTCCACATGAGTCCGGACTTCCTCCGACAGCTGCGCCTCCAGTTTCTTTTTCAAGAAAAGCGATTTCACATAAAAAGCCGTTTGGGCGAGCCAGCGCATGGCGGAATTGCGGAGTGCGGATTTCGGATTGTGAATTGAAAAACGGCCCGGCGGAGATCGAAGAATTGGTTCGGTCTACTTGTTACTCTCTACCCGTTGCTCGCTACACCCGCTCAGGTTGCCTTGAGCATGCCATTGATGGTGCGCGCCAGGATCGCCCACTGGGTCATTTCCTCTTTGAGCTGTCTCCGCCCCGCCGGGGTCAGCGAGTAATACCGCGCCTTGCGATTTCTCTCGGAAACACCCCACGCCCCCTTGATCCAGCCCTGTTTTTCCAGGCGACAAAGAGCGGGATAAAGCGAACCCATTTCCACCTGGAAGACCTCGGCCGACATTTGCTTGAGGCGCTGAGAGAGGCCGAAACCGTGCATCGGCTCCAGTTGGAGCGCCTTGAGGATCAGCATGTCGAGGGTGCCCTGCAATAATTCAGCCTTTTCGTTATCCATAATTATCTCCTTCAGATGTTCTGAATGAAACGAAAACCTTTCTCCTTCAGAGCGTCAACAGGAAAGTGGAGGGACTCTCCCATGGATTGGCGGATTGGAGGCGGGGTGCGCTCACCCCGCTGGTATTCGTATTCGCAGCCCAAGTCTCGCAGGGCGAGGGCAGACCGCCTCCACCAAACCTGACGGAGGCGACGCCATGCCGCATTTGACACTCTTCTCCAGTGCGCCCAACCTGACTCTCTTCACAGTAAACCCGAGTCGGGCCGAATTCCGCGCTTCTTCGCCACTCGACCAATCGCTCGGCTCAACCCCTCCCCCTCCGCTCCGGCCATGAATTCCAATCCCTTAACCTGCGTTTGCTTACTACCCGCTATGCCCCGCCGCTTCTCCCTCGTTCTCCTCGGTGCCGCCTTAACGCTCGCGCCGGGATTCTTGCGCGCCGAGACACCAAACGACACCGCCCGGTGGACGCACATCAAGACCGCGCTCTTCTTCACGAGCGACGACGTGGAAGCTCTCCTGACCAAACCCGATGACCGCACGGCGGCCCTCGCCTACTTCGGCCCGCTGCGGCTCTCGAAGGTCTACCTCGAGGACGCCCGTGGTGACCCGGCTGATGTCGCGAAGCTCCGCGAAATTGCCACCGACTTGAAAGCCTCGGGGCTCGAGGTGTCCGGCGCCGTCGTCCCCGCCAACCGTGGCCCATTGAGTTACAACGAACCGAAGGACATGGAGCTTCTGGAAAGCCGGGTGCGGGTGCTGGCGCAGGTCTTCGACGAAATCATCGTGGACGACTGGCTCTTCACCACCTCCACCAGCGCCAAATCGGTCGCGGAACGCGGCAGCGAATCCTGGGCCGACTACCGCAGCAAGCTGGTCGCCGAGCAATCGAAGATTCATCTCATCGACGCCGCCAAACAGGTGAATCCGCGCGTCCAGGTCATCATCAAATATCCCAACTGGTACGAAGGCCACCGCCAGCACGGCTACGACGTCGCCCGGCAGACACCCCAGTTCGACGGCGTAAGCGTCGGCATCGAGACGCGGCAGCGGGCCACCCACGACCAGCACATCCCGATCTACTCGGGCTACGTTTTCCAGCAATGGATCGGTGGCAATGCCGGCCCGAAGTGGCGCAGCGCCTGGCTCGACAACTACGACATGCAGGGCGACGGCAACGACTATGTCGCCCAGGTGTGGCAGGCAGTCCTGGCGCGGGCGCCGGAAATCATTTTCTGGTGCGCCGGCCAGCTCCATCCGCCGATGCCCGCCTCTGACGTTTACCCCCATCTCGTCGAGCTGATGCCGGAATTCGACCGGTTGGCCGGAATGCTCAACGGTCCCGCGCGAGGCATCGCAATGCACCTGCCACTGGGTTCGACCGGCGAGTACAACATCTTTGGCTACTTCGGGATGCTCGGTCTGCCCATGGCCCCGCGCACGACGTTTCCCGCCGACACCAAGACGGCCATCTTCACCCAACACTCACTCCGCGACCCTCAGCTTGCAACGGAACTGCTGGCGCGGGTCCGGACGGGCAAGGAAGTGTTCCTTACCTGGCCGTTGCTGCAGAGTCTCCGCGAGAGCGAATTGGGTCGGGCGCTGAACGTCATCGGGGAAGGCGGTACTGTCACGTCAGCCACCTTCCGTGTCCGCGAACATTTCTGGGATTCCAAGCCCGTTGAGGCAACCCGGCCTTTCACTTTCCCGAAAATACAAACCTCGACCTGGCCCTACGTGCGCGACGTGGCCCTCGTGCGCGAAGACGCCGACTTCGGCGTCCTGCTGACCACGCCCTACCTGGAAGGCCAGGTGGACGTCCTCAACCTGCCCGACAACACCTACGATTTGTTGCGTCTGCCCGAGCCCGTGCTCAATTCCATCCGCCGTCGCTTCTTCGATGAACTTGGCGTGCGTCTCCTGGGTCCGGGCGGTGTCGCGCTCTATCCTTTTGGCGAAAGGCAGTACGTGCTCTACAACATGAACGACGGCCCGGTGAAGGTGGCCTTGCGCTTCCCGGCAGGCGCACCGACCCGCACGTGGAAAGAGCGGATGCACGATCTTGGCCTGACCGTCAGCGCGGTAGAAGTCCTCGCGTTTGGAAAGGTTCACGAGCCGGCCAAAAAGCACGAAGCTGAAGTCGGGCTCACGCTCCAACCGTTCGAAATCGCCGTGCTGGAGGGCCAGTAGTGAGTTGGGCGGATCCACCCTCACCCTCGCCGTCACTCTCATTTTCACTTTCACTCTCCCGGTCACTCCGCCCGCAGGGCTGTAATCGGATCGACCTTCGTCGCGCGGCGGGCAGGCAGCCACGCGGCGAGCAGGGCGACACAGAAAATGATGCCTGCGCCCAGCGCAACTTCGGCCACGTTGAACGGACTCGCGTCCGCCAGCGCCCGACGTACGACCGACGACATCAACCACGCACCAGCTATTCCGACGCCCAAGCCCACGGTCACCCACCCCACCGCCTGCCGGAACACCAGTCGCGCGATGTCGCGCGGCGCAGCCCCGAGTGCAAGGCGGATGCCGATGTCGCGTCGGCGTCGGGCGAAATGGAACGACAGTGTCCCGTAGAGCCCGAGCGCCGCCAGTCCGACGATTGCCACCGTGAGCACATCCACCACCGACGTGACGACGGCCAGGACGCGCCCCTGACTTTGGAACAGTGCGCCCAGCGTCCGGACGTTGGCCAGAGCCAGATCGTTGTCGATCCGCCCCAGTTCCTGCCGGATCGCATCGACGGGTGCCGGCAGGCCCGCCACCATGCGCACGACCAGGAATGACTCGGGAAACGCCGCGCAGGCGAACGGGAAATACATCTCCGGTCGGGCGGGCCGTTCCGCCACCTGCCGTACGTCTTCGATCACTCCCACGACCTCGCGCGACCAGCCTTGGCCGGATTGAGCGGGGCGGATGTGCCGCCCGATGGGATCCTGGTCCGGCCAGTATCGGCGGGCCATCGTGCGGTTGATCACCACCACTTGTGCCCGGTGGGCTTCGTCCGCCGGCGTAAACCATCGTCCTTGGATCAGCCGCGCCCCGATTGCCGGGAAAAATCCTGGCGAAACAAACGATTCTTCGACCCACGGATATGATGTGGCCGGGTTGTAGGCTTCATTGTCAATCAGAACGGTTGACGACATCCCTCCTTCCAGGGGCAGCTTGGACGCCACCGCCACCTCGCGCACGCCCGGCAACGTGGCACTGTTCTCGAGGAATCGTTTCCAGAACACGATGCGGGCCTCCTCACTCCGGTAGGCCGGTCCCTTCACGGCGACGGCGGCGGTCAGAATGCTGTCGGAGATCAGCGCCTTGGAACTTCCGAGCATCCCGCGATACGTGCCGGAGAGTTGCAGCGCGAGCGCGACAAAGAAAAGCGCTAGCGCGATCTGGCCGACCACGAGGTTGCGCAGCTTGCGTTGAGTTTTTCTGGCCGGTCCTGAACTCGCACCGCCATCCTTGATGCCGCCGACGACATCGGTGCGGGAAGCGAGCAGCGCTGGAGCCAGACCTGCCATTTGCACGCTGAGCAGGGTCAGGACCGCGATGCTGCCCAGCAGTGATAGATCGACATGCAGTCCGGTACGCGGCATCGCCTCGACCGGGAGGATGCCGGTCAGCACCGATTGGCCCCACACGGCGAGCAAGAACCCGCCGACACTCGCCAGCAGGCTCAACAACAGGCTCTCCATCAATACCAGTCGCAAGATGTGTCCGCGGCGTGCCCCCAGTGCCAGGCGCACCGCCATCTCCGGCTGCCGGCTGATGCCCCGCGCAAGCATCATGCCCGCCACGATCTGACCCGCCAGCACCAGCAGAGTCCAGCCCGCGGCCAGCAACGCGGAGACCCGCAGCGCCGGCAGGCCCCCGAGTTCAATAGCCAGCGGAGTCGACCAAAAGGTCTTGTGTGAATTCCGGCCGGGATCCACTTCCACGATTTGCCGCGCAATCGTCTTCAATTCCTCCGATGCTTGGGCGTTTGTGACGCCCGGCTGCAACCGGACGATCGAACCGAGCCAATAGGAATCTCCGCCTCCGTCGGCCCGGCGCAGGGACAACAGACTCCATAGGCCGAGAGGCCGGGTGCGTGTCCAGAGGGAAAGCACAGAGAATCCGTCCGGCATCACGCCGACAATCGTCTGGTCGCGCCCGTCGAGCCGGACCGTGCGGCCGATGACCGCCGGATCAGAGTTGAAATGCTGTTTCCAGAGCGCGTGGCTCAGGATGACTGCTGCGGTCGCCTCGCCCGCCTCGTCCTCCGGTGCGAACCACCGCCCGTAAAGCGGTTTGACCCCCAGCGCCCGGAACAGGCCGGCCGTGCACAAGGCGCCCTCGACCGCCTCGGCATGGTCGCCGCCAAGATTGAAACGATGGACGCTGAATGCGCCGAAGTCGGAAAAGGACTTCGCCCGGTCCTGCAAATCAAGGACGTCCGTCGTGGACAACGGCGTGTACTCAATTACCGATTCGACGTTTCTCCTCCACACCGTGGCCAGCCGGCCGGGCTCCGGATACGGCAGCGGGTCGCGCAGCAGACCGTTGACCACACTAAAAAGCGACGCCGTGGCGGCGATGCCGAGCGCGAGCGTCACGATGGCCGTGGTCGAAAAGCCGCGGTTCATCCGCAGGGTCCGGCCGGCAAGCAGGAAATCCTTCCCCAACTGCTCCAGCCACACCCACCCCCTCGTCTCCCGCGCCCGCTCTTGGATGCTGGCCGTGTTGCCAAACTGACGCTGCGCCGCGTAGCGAGCCTCCTCGGAATTCATGCCAGCAGCGATGTTTCGCTCCGTATGCAGCGCGATATGCGCCTGCATTTCCGCAGTCATCTCGGCGTCGAGCTTCTTCTTGCGGAAGAGTGAACTAAATTGGTGAAACAGCTTCATAAAGTTCACTCAGCCCGCAGCGCGATCATCGGGTCGACCTTGGTGGCGCGACGCGCGGGAATGAGGCACGCGACAAGCGCGACGACGGCCAGCAACGCAGCGGTCGCGCCCAGCGCGATCGGGTCGTGCGGGCTGGTGTGATAGAGCATCGCCTGGATGAGCCGGCCCAGAGTAAAGATTGCGATCAGCCCGGTCGTGAGACCAACCATAACAATCCACATTCCCTCGCGCAGCACCAGCGTCACCACGTCGGCAGAACTCGCGCCGAGGGCCAGTCGAATTCCCAGCTCGCTCGTGCGCTGGTTCACGGCGTAGGCCATGACGCCGTAGATGCCAATGGCGGCAAGCCCAAGGGCGACGACGGCAAACAGGCCGAGTAACGAAAGCGTCAGGCGCGGCGCGCTCGCAGCTTCGGCCACAACGTCCTCCATGCTTTCGATCCGATAAATGGGTTGATCGCGATCGATGCTCCAGATGGCCTGCTTCGTACTCTCCACGAGGCTGGCCGGTGCGGTGGTGGTGCGCAACACCAGGTTCATGCGTTCAGCCGGCCTTTGCAGAAACGATACATAGAGGGTCGGACGGGCCTCACGGTCGGCGCCGACGTGAATCACATTGCCCACAACGCCGACGATTTCGAGACGCGCTCCACCCAGCTGCAGGTGACGACCGAGCGGATTGCCATCGGCGAAAAACCGTCGGACAAACGTTTCGTCGACGAGGCCCACCAGCGGCGCAGCATCCTCCGCGCTATCGTGGCGGTCGAGCAGACGCCCGCGTTTGAGCGCGATGCCCATCGTCTGGAAAAATCCCGGACTGACCTGCCGCAGATCGGATTGGAAATCCTCGTTCGGAGGCAGGACGGGACCGTTTTCAATCAGGAACCTCGCGCGCTGGTTCTGGCTGTGCAGGGGGAGCACAGATGTGACCGCAACACTGGTGACGTCGGGCAACGATCCAACCCGCTCAAGCACCTGTGCAAAAAACGCACTTTGTTCCGGACCCGTCTTGTAATGAGTGTCCGTGGGCAATTCCATTTCCAAGGTGAGCAGCTGGCCGGCGCGGAAGCCAAGGTCGGTGCGCTGCAGTCGCGAGAAACTTTTCAGCATCAGCCCGGCGCCCGCCAACAGGACCAAAGCCAGCGCGATCTCCGTGACGAGCAAAACCTCGCGCATCCGCCGCCCTCCGCCCGCCGTGACCCGGGCCCCCTTTTTCAGACCCTGGATCACGTCAGTTTTGAGCGCGTGCATCGCCGGTGCCAATCCAAACAGGATGCTCGTGAGCAGGGAGACCATGAGGCTGAAAGCGAGCACGTTGCCATCGATCTCAAACGCGCGCAACGTCGCTTCGGCACCCGCATCGGGGATTGGAACGGTGGCAGGGACCACCGCCGACAGAAGCGCCACGCCCCAGAACGCAAATAGCGTCCCGAGCCCCCCGGCCGCAAGGCTTAGCACGAGGCTCTCGGTGAGAAACTGCTGCATCAGGCGTCCGCGGGTCGCACCCAGAGCCGCCCGGACCGCCACCTCCCGGCCGCGGCCCAGGGCGCGCACAAGCAGTAAATTCGCCACGTTGGCGCACGCGATAAGCAGGACGAGTGTGACGGCGCAGAACAGCACGACCAACGCGGGACGGAGATATTCCGTGATCACCGATTGCAACGGCACCACAGTCACGCCCCAGCCTTCGAGCTCGGGATGGGCCAGGCGAAGGCGCGTGTGGATGGCATTCAGTTCGGCCTCGGCTTGCGCAGCGGTGATCTCCGGTTTCAGCCGGCCAATGACACCGAGGTCATGGGCCAGGCGGCCGCGCCCGTAGCGCAGTTCGTCATCCGGCCAGGGCACGAACAAGTCCGATTGAAACGGCAGCCAGAAGTCGCAATCCAGGACCCCGAGCACTTGATAAGATATCTGATCGATCCTGACGATTTTCCCAACGATGTGCGGGTCGCCCCCAAGCGCGCGCTGCCAGAAATCGCGGGTAATGATCACGAGTGCCTGGCGACCGCCGCGGCCGTCTTCGGGCGCAAACAGCCGGCCGAGGGCCGGGCGCACGTTCAGCAGCGAGAACAGGTTCGTCGTCACGCGCATGGCAGGAACCTGCCGAGGCTCTCCCAGTCCGGTGACGGTGCCGGTGCCGAGTTCTATGGCAGCCAGGTCCTGATACAAGCGGCTCTGCTCGCGCCAGTCGTAGAAATTGGGCCCGGAGGGTCCCTCGCGCTTGACGCCTTGTTGCGCGTTCGTCTCCCAGATTATGGTTAACCGGTTGGCATTCGGAAACGGGAGCGGACGCAGGAGGACGGAGTTGATGACACTGAAGAGCGCGGTGCTGGCGCCGATCCCAAGGGCCAGCGTCAGCAAGGCGGTGGCAGTGAAGCCAGGGCTCTTGCGCAACGCTCTCACCGCATGGCACAGATCCTTCGCTAAGCCCTCCAGCCAAGGCCAGCCGCGCACATCCCGTGCCTGCTCCTGGATGCTCGCCAAGTTGCCAAACTGTCGCAGCGCGGCGTAACGAGCCTCGTCGAGATTGATGCCGGCTTTGCGGTTCAATTCCGTCTGGAGTTCAACGTGATGCCGCATCTCCTCGGTCATCTCGACTTCGAGTTTGCCTCTCCGAAAGAGTGCGCGGAGTCCGTGAAAGAAGTTCATGGTTTGAGCACTTTTACTGTCATTCGTTCCTCAAGGCCACCATGGGGTCCACGTTCGTTGCCCGCCGCGCCGGCAACCAGCAGGCGGCGGCGGCGAGGGCGGTCAGCACCCCCGTGGCGAGCGTGAACGTCAGCGGATCCGTCGGCGACACGCCGAGCAGAACGCTTTGCAGCAGGCGGGTCACCCCCAACGCCGCACCTAGACCGAGGATTAGGCCGATCACCACCAATTTCATGCCCTGCCGGAGTACAAGCCCGAGCACGTCGACGCTGTCGGCACCGATGGCCACGCGGATGCCGATCTCCCGCGTGCGGCGGGCGACTTCCTGCGCCACCACGGCGTAGAGTCCCATGAGGGCCAGCGCCACGGCGGCGATGCTGCACCCCGTCACCAGTTGGCCAACCACCCGCTGTTGCCAGAGGGCTCGCTCGCCCACTGACTGCAGCGTGCCGGTTTGGAACAGCGGCACGTTGGGATCGAGTCCACGCAGGGCCGCCTGCACCAGCGGCAGCAGCGCGGTCGCATCGCCCGTCGCGCGTACCTGCAGGCTGGCGGCCGCCAGCGGTTGTTGCATCAGGGGAAGGTAATAGACCGGGTGCGATTCATCCGCGGCTTGAGGCGAGTTGAGGAACGGATCGTCGCTCACAATGCCGACCACCAGCCGGGGCGGCTGGTCGGCATTGGCAAAATAGAGCATGCGGCCGAGTGCGTCGCCGTCGGTCCACAGGCTCTGCGCCAGGGTACGGTTGACGATCACCACCGGCGCTGCTGCCGGTCCGTCCGTCCGGGCAAAGTCCCGGCCGCGCAGGAGACTGATACCGAGCGAGGCAAAGTAATCGTCACTGACCAGGTTGACGTTGGCGGATTTGCGCGAAGCTGTTTCCCCCGGCGTGGCGCCGACGTCACCAGAGTCCCTCATTCCGTCGGAAAACGGCGTGATGGTCGCCAATGCCGCCGCTCGGACCCCAGGCATGGATCGAACCCGCTCGAGCAGCGCGCCATAGAGCGCTTGTTCGCGCGCGGCATCGTAGCCATTCAACGCCGGATCGATTCGCGCCAGCAGCACCGGATCAGACTGAGCAGATGCGGCCGTCGTATCGAGCGCCCGCTGGCTGCGATACATGAGTCCGGCTCCGACCAGCAATACCACGCAGAGCGCAATCTGCGCGACCACGAGCAGGGAGCGCAGCCATGAACGTCGCCCGGACTGGCCGCCCTCGCCGGCCTTCAACGCCGTGAGCAAATCCACCCGCGAACCCTGCCAGGCGGGCAGCAGCCCGACCGACAGCGTCGCGGCGAAAACCAAGCCGAGGCACGCCAGGACCATGCGCCAATCCAGGGCGAGGTTTACGGCCGCGGCCTCACCATTCTCTCCGGGAATCTTCCCGACGATCCATTCGCCGGCGACGTTGGCCGCGCCCAGCCCGAGTGCACCGGCCACGACAGCAACCGCCAGGCCTTCGGCTAGAAACTGCCGGACCACACGGCCGCGCGAGGCCCCCAAGGCCAACCGCAGAGCCACCTCCCGGCGTCGCGCCAGGGAGCGCGCCAGGAACAGACTCGCGATATTGGCCGAGACCGTGGCGAGAACGAGCGCCGTGATGGCCGCAAGCAGGCCGAGGAAGATGCGGGGAGCCCGTGAATCGGTGCCCGGAAAAGGGCTGTAAGGGCCGGCCCAAAACGTCCATGGACGGTCCGTCGCCGTGATCGTGACCGGCGAGTTCCGTGCGGCCACGACCGCCAGTTGTTCCCGCGCCAGTTGCAGGCTCTGTCCCGGAGCCAGCCGTCCGATCACCCGCTGCAGCCAGTGGGACCGGCGGTCGGTGAACGGATCCGGGCCGGCCGGCAGCAACACCCCGCGCATGTGCAGCGGCACCCAGAGATCGTGGGCGCTTGGCAACTGCACGGCGCGGAAATCCTGCTCAGCCACACCGACGACAGTGAACGCGTGGCCGTTGATCATTACCTCCCGGCCAATCACCCCCGGATCGCGCTGCCAGCGCTGCTGCCACAGCCGGTCGCTGACCACGACCACCGGGTTCCGTCCGGGCGTCACATCCTCCTCCGGCAGAAAATCCCGCCCCGCGGCCATCGTCACCCCGAGTGTCCGGAAATAATTGCCGGAAACAAACTCGCCCAGCACGCGGTCCGTGCGCTGGTCCGCCGCCAGACTGAACGGCGCCTCCCGGTAGGCGGCGAGATCACAAAAGGCGGTGACGGCCGCGCGGCACTCGACAAATTCGGGATACGACAGGCCGGACACACTGTAACCCTGCGGTTGCCGGCCGACGCGCACGAGGTGGTCGACCCCGCGCAATCCTGGCAGCGGACGGGAGAACATGGCGGAGCCAAGGGACACCACCGCAAGGTTGAGGCCGATGCCCAGTGCCAGCGTGAGTATGGCGAGCGCGGTGAACCCCGGGTTTTTGCGCATCGCCCGGATGCCGTGCACCAGGTCCAGCCCGACTTGCTCCAGCCACACCGAGCCGCGTTGCGCCCGGGCGTATTCCTGAATGACCGCCATGTTGCCAAATTGCCGCAGCGCGGCGTAACGGGCTTCGTCGGGATCCATGCCGGCTTTGATGTTTCGCTCCGTCTGCAGCTCGATATGCGCCTGCATTTCCGCGGTCATCTCGGCGTCGAGTTTCCCTTTCCAGAACAATGAACGGATTTTACGCAGGGGTTTCATGGTTTGAGCACCTTCATTTTCACTCTCACTTTCACTCAGCCTTGAGCGCCACCACCGGATCAATCTTAGACGCCTTGCGGGCCGGAAGATAGCAGGCAGCCAGCGAGACCAAGAAGAGGACCACCAGCGAAACGCCGAGGACGAGATCACCATTGGTTTGCAGCGATGGCATGATACTGGCGACCAAGCGGGAGAGACCGTAGGCGCCGAAAATGCCCAGGGCGGCGCCGATGAGAGCGAGACGAATGCCGGAACCAAGGACGAGGCGGACGATATCGGACACGCTCGCGCCGAGCGCCACACGAATGCCGATCTCGGCACTACGCTGCACCACGGTCCGGGCAATCACACCGTAAATCCCCAGGGAGGCCAGGGAAAGCCCGAGCAGTGCGAAGGTGCCGAGGATGTTCCGCAGCATCGTGATTTCGAAGCTATAGTGCTCGATCGTTGCGTCGGCAGTCCTCAGCTCGCGCACCGGCAGGTCGGGATCAAGCGCGGAGATGGCGCTGCGCAACGAAGTCAGCACGGACTCCGGAGCGATTCCCGACGTGCGCACCGCGAATCGGACATATTGCCACGGTTCCTGGACAAACGGATGATAGGTTTGAAAAAGAACGGGCCGTCGGTAAATCGCGAACGAACGAACGTCCGCGACCACGCCGACAATTTCCGCCCAGACCGGTTTCTCATCCCCGGCCACGGCGAGGCGCCGGCCGACCGGATCTTCGTCCGGAAACAGGGTCCGGGCCATGCTCTCATTGATGATGACGACCTTGGGACTCGCGGCGGAATCGGCGGCATTGAAGACCCGCCCGTGCAACAGGCGAATTCCCGTGACGGAAAAATAATCTTCCGTGACCCCGTTGTAGGTGGCCTCAGGTTCCTGCCCCTTGGCCGGGCGATCGCGTCCCCCGACGAGATAGGGACGCGGGCCAAACGGCCCGTCGTAGGGCAATCCATAGCTCAGGCTCGCCGCTTGCACGCCGGTCACCTGGTGGAGGCGCTCCAGCGCCTGCCGGTCGAAAGCCAGAATCTGCGCGGATCCGGGATAATTGCCCTTGGGCAGCTCGAAGCTGCCTTGGGCGATCGAACTCGAATCCCAGCCAATGCGCTGCCGCAGGAAATTGTTGGCACCACGCGCAAGTAATCCGGCCCCAGTCACCAGAATCAGGGCCAGGGCGAACTGCCCGATGATCAGCAAATGCCGCAGCCGGTTGTGGCCACGGCTCGCCGTGGCGCCGCGCGCCCCGCGTTTCAGCATGTTGTTGACGTTGAACCGGATGGCGAATAGTGCGGGCGCCACCCCGAAGAAGAGCGCGGTAAAGAGCGAACTGCCGAGGGCGAAGCCGAGCACTCGCCAGTCGAGCGGAAAGTTCATCGGCGCACCGCCACTGGCAATACTCTGGTCGCTGAACCAGTGCAAAGCCCAGACCGACACCAACAACGCCGCCCCGCCGCCGGTAAATGCCAGCACCAAAGCCTCGACGGCGAGCGGTCGGATCAAATGCACCCGCGAAGCCCCGAGCGCCGCCCGGACCGCCAGTTCGTGCGAGCGGCTGATCGTGCGGGCGAGAAGAAAATTTGCCAGGTTGGAACAGGCGATCAGCAGCACGCATCCCGACAATCCGAGCAACATGGCGACAATCGATCGGCCGGTGGAGTTTCCCGTCGAGCCGAGCAAGTCCTCGCAATGCCACGCATAGCCGTTGTTCTCGGCGGGAAAGGCGGCCGCGAGACTAGCGCCAAACGCCGCCACGAACTCCTCCCCCTGGCCGGCGGTCAGGCCGGGCCGGCGCCGTCCGATGATTCCGACCGATTGGTCCGTGCGGGAGACGCGTTCGGCCACCGGAAACGCCAGCGGCCGAAACAACGAGGTTTGGCGGATGACCCGATCGTCATTCGCCCAAGCCGGGAGGATGCCAACAATTTCATATTCCTCGCTATCGACGCGAACGGTCTGGCCGATCACGTTGGCCGCGCCTCCGAATCGACTTTCCCACAGCGCGTGGCTGAGAACAAGCACCCGGTGTCGCCCATAGGTCTCTTCTTCGCGCAGGAAGGCGCGTCCGGTCTCCGGCCGGATGCCGAGCACATTGAAGAAATCGGCGGAAACGCTACGTGCCTCTTCCAATTCGGCGGGATGGCCCGGGTCGGAAAGCGAAACGCTCTGTTCGGAATAGCCGGCGAAGAGGCCGAAATCCGCCTCCGCCCGCTTGAGATCGAGGTAGTCGGCGGGAGCGAAGGCGCCGGCAGGGTTTTGCGGCATACTCCGTCGCAGATGAACGAGAGATGCCGAATTCTCAAACGGCAGCGGTCGCAGGAAGAGGAGGTTCAGCAGGCTGAACATCGCGGTATTGAGCCCAATTCCCAGAGCGAGAGTGACGACGGCAACGAGTGTGAAGCCCGGCGTCTTCAGCAGTTGGCGACAGGCGAACTGCAGGTCCATGAGCGTTCTTTCCAACCATCCCCACCCCCTCGCCGCCCGCGCCTGCTCCTGGAGGCTTGCCACATTGCCGAACTGCCGCAGCGCGGCGTAACGGGCTTCGTCGGGATCCATGCCGGCTTTGATGTTTCGCTCCGTCTGCAGCTCGATATGCGCCTGCATTTCCGCGGTCATCTCGGCGTCGAGTTTCCCTTTCCAGAACAATGAACGGATTTTACGCAGGGGTTTCATGGTTTGAGCACCTTCACTTTCACTCGCTCCTCAATGCCACCATTGGGTCCACCTTCGTTGCCCGCCGCGCCGGCAACCAGCAGGCGAGAAATGTCGCCAGGGCCAGCAAACCTGGCGCCAGCGTGAACGCGAACGGATCGAGCGCCCCGACACGAGAAAGCAGGCTGCTCACGACCTTCCCGATGCCCAGCGCCAGCAGCAGGCCCACCGCCAGGCCTCCTCCCAGCATCACCGCGCCCTCCCGGAGGATCATTCGTTGCACGACATCCGGCCGCGCGCCCAGCGCCATCCGGATGCCGATTTCGCGTGTGCGCCGCGCAACTGAATAGGCGACGACTCCATAGGCACCCACCACCGCGATACCAAGCGCCAGCCCACCGAATGCCGAGAAAAGTATGGCCCCGCAACGCACGAGCCAGATTTGGATATTGCTGTCCAGATGCCGTGCGAAAGACCTCAGCGAAAGCACCGGCAACGCCGGGTCGACCTCCCGGATCACGCGTCGCAGCAGATCCGTGGTGGCCTGTTCGCTGCCCGGCGGCAGCGACGTGAATTTGACGTGGAAGAAGACACGACTTTGAAAGCCCCGGGCAAACGGCAGGTAAATTCCCGCATCCGGCTTCGACTCGAACAGCGTGTGCCGGGTCGCGGGCACAATGCCGACCACTTCAAATACGTCGGCGGGCTTGGGCTCGGTGCTGGTGGTGCCTGCCGCCGTCCCGTCATCAGCCAACTGCAGTTGCTGGCCAAGGGCATCGCCGCCCGGCCAGAGTCGCTTGGCCAGCAGATCGTTGATGATCACCACGGGTGGACTGCCCGTTTGCGTCGCCTCGCCGACGGTGAACGCCCGGCCGCGCAGCAGCGGCAGGCCCGCGACCGTGAAGTAATTCTCGTCGACGGCGTTCCACTTGGCGCTTGAGGCGGACTTTGCTTCGCCCGGCTTTTGCACACGCTTTTCGAAGTCGCGATCGCTGAGCGGCACATCGGTGGCCACGCTCGCGCCTTCCACCCCGGGAAGCGCGGCCAGCCGTTCGCCCAGCCGGCGGTAGAGATCCTGTGTCTGCGGCTGGTCGTAGCCGCCCAGGCTGGCATCAAGCTCGACCAGGAAAACCCGGTCGGCCCGCAGCCCGGTGTCCGCGGTTCCGGCCCCGGCAGCGTTGCGGATAAATAGCGCGGCGGACGTAACCAGCGCAAGGGAGAGGGCAATCTGCGCTGACACGAGCGGGTTGCGCGGAAGAAATTTCCAACGGCGGCGGACCACATCCTCGCCCGCCTGCTCTTTCAGATGCGCCATGACGTCGCCCCGCGAGAGCCGGAGCGCCGGCCCGAGGGCAAAGACCAGCGTGCCCACCACGCAAAAACCAAAGGTGGCGCCGAGCAGCGATGGCTGCAGCTTGGCCGACCAGACGAGGTCGAGCGGAATCATCCGGCCGAGTGAGGCGATGAGCAGGTCCGATGACCAGAGGGCGAGAAAAACTCCGCCCAGGCCTCCAAGGAGAGCCAGCAACAGGCCCTCGGTCAGCAGCTGGCGGACGATACGCAGGCGTCCGCCACCAAGCGCGAGCCGGAGCGCAATTTCCTTCCGTCGCGCGGTGCCCCGGGCCAGCATCATATTCGTGAGGTTCAGGCAGGCCACCAGGAGTACAATGGCCGCCATGCCCAGCAGCAGCGCACCAACCCAGGCCACGGCAGTGTCGTTTTCGAGGGAGGCAAAGCGCGACAGTGGCGCCAGGGTGAGCAGCTGGTCCTTTTGCTCGACCGGATGGTTTTTCGCCAAGGCCGCCGTGAGCGCCTGCAGGGCGGGAGCGGCCGCGCGTGGTGACATCCCGGGTTTGAGCCGGCCTACGATCATCAAGTTGGCCTTGGCGGGATCCGCCAGCAGGCTGCGGGAACCGGTCCCGGCATTGCCCATGACCTGATCGTAGACTCCGAGCGGCAGCCAGAACTCCGTGAAGAACAAGCTGGTGGTGCCGGTGAAACCCGCCGGCATGATGCCCACCACGGTGAAAACCCGGCTGTTGATGAGCAAGGTCGACCCGAGGAGCGCGGGATCGAAATGATGCTTTTGCCAAAAAACATGGCTGACGATGACCACGGGGGAGTTGCGGGTCTCCTCCTCCGGCAGGAAGGCCCGACCCTGGGCGGGCGCGACGCCGAGCACGGAAAAATAATTCGAGCTGACCACAGCCGCGACGGCGCCACGGGTGTCGCCCGGCTCTCCCACTACGACCATCTGCAGGGCCGAGGCCAGCACCTGAGAGAACAAGCCATTCCCCTCCCGGATATCCCGGTAAACCGGGTAGGGAAAATCACGGTTTTTTTTAGGGTTCCGAATGTCCTGCGACTGGATCCGGAGAATCTCAGCCGGTCGGGCGTAGGTGGGTGGCGCCAACAGCAGTGAATGGACAAGATTGAACACGGCAGTGTTAACGCCAATGCCAAGCGCGAGCACGGTGACGGCCACCACCGTGAAACCGGGATTCTTGCGCAACAACCGCACCCCAAATTGCAAGTCCTTCAGAAAATCGTCCAACCACCGCCACCCGCGTTGTTCCCGCGCTTGCTCCTGGATGCTCGCTAGATTCCCGAACTGGCGCTGGGCGGTGAAGCGCGCGTCGTCCGCGTTCATGCCGGCTTTCAGATTCAGCTCGGTCTGGAGTTCAACATGATGCCGAATCTCCTCGGTCATCTCGGCGTCGAGTTTGTCTTTGCGGAAGAGTGAGCGGAGTCTGCGGAGGAGTTTCACGGAAAAACAACTTATTGCACAGGAGGACGCAGAGACAGCAGAGAGGGAATTTGCTCGGCAGGTTGTGGTGGTTTTCTCCGCGTTCTCCTGTAAATCAAGCTTGCTGCTCAGCTTTCAGGCGTTGCCGAGCACGCGGTTGATCGCGATGGACAGGTTGGCCCAGCTTTGCTCCTCGGCCTGCAGTTGTTTCCGGCCGGTGGCGGTGAGCGAATAGAATTTCGCCTTCCGGTTGTTCTCCGAAATGCCCCACTCGGCCTTGATCCAGCCCTGCTCCTCCAGCCGGTAGAGCGCGGGATAGAGCGAACCTTGTTCCACTGTCAGCATGTCCTGTGACATCTGCCCGATGCGGACCGCAATGCCGAAGCCATGCATCGGCTCGAGTTGGAGTGATTTTAAAATGAGCAGGTCGAGGGTGCCCTGCAGCAGATCAGCTTTGTGATTGGCCATATGTTCTCCTAGAGTGACTAGGAGAGTGAGCCTCTTGCCTAGATTGTCAAGGGGAGAAGAGCCAACCCCGCTTGAACACCAAGACTGGTCCATTCAGGGCCCGCGAACACCCGAATGAACGCCAATGCAAAGTCCGTTCAGTTTTGTCGCCTTGAACGGTACAGGACGCCGGCTTAACCTCCGGGGCTTCCTCTTTGAAATTCGCGTTCATTCGCATGATTCGCGGGTGGTTGTTTAAAATAATGCGGCTTGCGGCTTCATGGTTTCCTCTGCGGGCTTGCCTCGGGAATCCGTCCTCTGTTCTCTGCCTGCCGCGCCGAAGCTCTGGGAGCGTAGGCGGGTCATCTGTCACTCATGTCCGCCGAATCCACGCCCCTGCTCTCTCCCTCGCAACGCAAGCTTGTCGGCTTTGCCCTGGGGTTCGCCGCCTTCGTCACGATCGGCGCGCTGCTTTATCTGCTGCTGGACGGTGTCGCCCGGTTCGTTGACACGTTTTCAGGTGTGATCTGGCCTCTGGCCGTCGCGGGCATCCTCGCGCTGGTCTTGCGGCCGGTGGTTGCGTTCTTTGAGCGGCGGCTGAAAATCCGCCGGCCGTTTGCGGTCGTGCTGCTCTATGGGGTCTTCGTCCTGTTCATTGCCGCACTGTTGTTCACCTTCGCCCCGGCCATCATTGCGCAGATCCTCGATTTTGTCGCATACCTGCCAACCCTCTGGCAGAATACCCTCAAATGGAGTGAACGGCATTTCCCCGACTGGCTGGCCATCGCGCGCCGTTACCTCGACCATCCGGCGGTGAAGAGCGCCCTCGATGGACTGGGCCAGCAGGCGCAGGATCTGCTCGGCCATCTCGCTCCCACGCTGAAATCGGCCGGGGCGGGCATCTTCGGGGTCTTCGGTTTCGTGGCTTCGCTGGCGGTCATTCCGGTGTATTTGTTTTTCTTCCTGCTGTCGGATGCGGATCCGACCAAGGCCCTGCCCGCGCACCTGCCCTTCCTCAAGCCGGAGCATCGCACCGATGTGGTTTTTCTGGTGCGCGAATTTCTCGGTATCCTCGTCGCGTTTTTCCGCGGGCAGCTGTTGATCGGTCTCATCATGGGGTTGTTGCTGGCGACCGGCTTTTCCATCGCCGGGCTCAAGTTCGGCCTGGCGATCGGACTTATCACCGGACTGCTGAACATCGTGCCTTACCTTGGCTCCATCCTTGGCATGAGTGTGGCGCTGCCACTGGCGTTCTTTCAACCGGAAGGCGGTGGCCTGCCGCTCGTCGGAGCCTGTGTCGCGGTATTTGTCGCTGTCCAGGCCACCGAAGGCTGGTTCCTTACTCCTCGCATCATGGGCCGGCAGACCGGCCTGCACCCGGTGGTCATCATCGTCGCGGTATTTTTCTGGGGCCACGCGCTCGGTGGCGTGCTGGGCATGATGCTCGCCGTGCCGCTCACGGCTTTCTTTGTCACCGCCTGGCGCTTTGTCCGGCGGAAGTATCTCAGCGCGGCATGAACAAGATCAGTCCTCCCGCTCATTGCGCGGTATGTGGGACGGAAATTCCCCGGGCCGCCTTGGCCTGTCCGGAATGCGGGGCAGATGAACTGACTGGCTGGCGCGAGCAAAACATTTACGATGGACTGGACCTGCCGGAAACGGAATTCGATGCAGGTTCACCTCGGAAGGGGAAGCAACTGTTCTGGTGGATCGTTGCGATTGTCATGCTGGCTGCAATGTTGGCGCTTGTTCTGCCTAATCGTTTCTGGATATCGCCCTGACTTCCGTCGGCTTTTGCGTTCGCGCCTTTGTGTCCTTTGTGTGAAATCCAATCATGTCCTGGGAAGTTCGCTACAAAGATGGAGTCTGCCTGCCGCAAATCGGCTGGTGGCTTGACGCCCGGCGCTCCCAACTGCGTTCCTTTGTCTCCCATGCGCACTCCGACCACATCGCCTCGCACCGGGAGATTGTCGCGACCCGCGCCACCGCCAGTCTGATGCGACTGCGCCTGCCGGGCCGGCGGCAGGAAACAATCCTCGGCTATGAGCAGTCTTGGCAGACCGAGTTGGGGTGCGAAATGAAGCTCTATCCCGCGGGGCACATTTTTGGTTCCGCCATGCTGCACGCCGCCAGCGAGCACGGCTCCTTGCTTTATACGGGCGATTTCAAGCTCCAGCCCAGTCTGGCTGCCGAGCCCTGCGCCACCCCGCGCGCCGACGTGCTGATCATGGAAACCACGTTCGGCCTGCCACGGTATGTTTTCCCTCCGGCGGCCGAGATCGAACACCGGATCGTCGAATTCTGCCGGCAAGCCCTGACCGATCACGTCGCGCCGGTGCTCTACGCATACAGTTTGGGCAAAACCCAGGAGCTTCTGCAGATTGTCGGCCGCGCGGGTCTGCCGGTGATGTTGCATGCCCATGGCTTCAAACTGACCCGGCGCTACGAGGAACTCGGCATGAGATTCCCACCGTATTTATTGCTCAACGAGAAGAACTATGACGGTCATGTCATCATCTGCCCGCCCATGTCGGGGTCAGTAGCACCCGTGAGCTGGATTCACCCGAAACGCACCGCCATCGCCACAGGTTGGGCCATGGACCGCGGAGCCATCTACCGCAACGGCTGCGATGCCGCCTTTCCGCTGTCGGATCATGCCGATTTCCCCGGCCTGCTGGCCTTCGTCGACAAGGTGAAACCCAAGCTGGTCTACACCCTGCACGGTTTTGCGAAGGAATTCGCCACCACCCTGCGCGCCCGCGGGATTGAGGCCTGGGCCATCGGACAGCAGAACCAGCTGGATCTGGCGTTGTGAGCGGGATGCGCTGCTGTGGGAGCGAGCTTGCTCGCGATGCGTGAAGTCGCGAGCAAGCTCGCTCCCCCAAGATATTCTAAGCCTACCAGTCACTAAAACTCGACCTGCGTCGCACATTTCCACAATTCTGGTGTCCTCTCTTCTGCGTGAAAAAATTCCTTCTCCTTTGCCTGCCCTGCTTCGCCTTTGCCGCGCCGTTCACGGCGTTCCGTGACGGCGAAACCTTCACCTACCGCGTCGGTTTCCTGGTTTTCCCGCATGCGGGCGACATCATCATCGAGGCGCATGACCAGAAGCTCGATGGAACCGAGGTGATGAGCGTGACCACCGACACCAAATCACGCGGCGTGGTTCGGGCGCTCTACGCCTTTGACAACAAAGCCGAGGTCGTGATCGAGAAAGCTTCCGGCCGGATGTTGCGTGTCAAGGAACGCGGGACCGATCCCAAGCGGGCCACGGACACCGATATTTCCTTCGACTACGCCACCCGCATCGCCAAGTACACCGACCGCATCCGCCCCGAGCAGTCAGCCAGCGTCCCGATTCCGGACGGCAATCCGGTCGATCTCATCAGCGCGCTGGTGCAGACCCGCGATTGGAACCTGAAACCCGGCGAGAAACGCGACCTGCTGGTCCAGTTCGGCCGCGATTTTTTCCCCCTGACGATCAAGGCCGAAGACTACGAGGAAGTCTGGACGCCGCTCGGCAACTACCACACCCTCGTTTTGGTACCGCGGATGGAAAAGAATCCACAGGGGCTTTTCAAGAAAGGCGGTGAAATCAAGGTCTGGATTTCTCAGGATGCGAGCAATCTGCCCGTCAAGATGCAGCTCAAATTGAATTTCGGCTCGGCCACCCTGCTGCTCAGCAAGTACACGACTGCGCCGGCACCCGGTAAAACGGTCGGGACAAATTAAAACCGACTTGGCTGAATAAGGTAGGGGCGCTTGCACTCAAGCGCCCGGGCCGTTGATCTGCCTTCGCCAAGGTTACGGCACGACATGGGCAACGGCCCCTACCTTATTACGGAGGCAATATCTCAGCCTCGATCCAAAATCGCCACGGTTTCTTCGCCCAGACCGGCCCGGCGTATTTCACTCCGATCCGCGGGCTGGTTTTGACGCAACGCGACGACACGACCAAGCCGCTTTCTTCCAAATGCAGCCCGCTACTCGGATGCGCGGGCTGGCCGTTCAGCGACCGACCGATTTGCAGGCGCTTCGTCAGACGCCCCGGCCCGGCGATGCCGGTGACTCCGCGAATGAGCACCGCCGCTGGATAGTCCTCCGGTCCGACGACCAAGTTGAGCATCTCGTGCATGCCGTAGCAGAGGTAGACGTACCAGATGCCACCGGTTTGATACATGACCTCGGTCCGTTGCGTCCGGCCTTTGCTGGCGTGGCAGGCCAGGTCGCGTTCACCGTCGTAGGCTTCCACCTCGGTGATGACATGCCGGGTGCGCCCGTGCGCATTCGTACGCACCAGGACAAGGCCCAGCAGTGAGCGGGCATGGGCCAGCGTATCGCGCGTTTGAAATTCTTTCGGGTTTACGACCCCCGACATGGGTCCAGCATCCGGTTTGAACATGGTGGAGGCAATATCCGACAAACACTCGCTTTTAGTCCACCGCGCACGCCTGCGGACGGGCATGCGGGCCAGCACCATGGAAGGCATGCTCGCCACACCCATTGTCACGATGTCCCTGCCGGTGAATATCTTCATCACGGCGCTCGTGACAAAGGGATTCCCGTTGACCAAGCCGGCCATCGGCTCGCTTACCTCGCTCCCGTTTGTCTGCAATTTTCTGCAGGTGTTTTATTCTCCGTTTGTGGCGCGCTGGCTGCCGGTCAAATTCACCGCCATCACGATGGCGACCGTTCATACCGGCTGCTGGCTCTGGCTCGGCTGGAGTCTGCCCTCGCTTCCGCTGACTGATCCGATGGCCCTGGCCAAATTCCTGCTGCCCTGGTTTTTCGTCTCCAGCGTGTTCAATGCCTCCTTGGCGGTCGCCTGGAACAGCTGGATGCACGACCTGGTGCCGCCCCGGTTGCGCGGCCGGTATTTTGGCCAGCGCAACCGCTACTGCCAGGGAGCCATGCTCGTCTTTGTCCTGCTCACGGGCTGGGTGCTGTCCCGCGGCGGCTATTCCGTCCGCATTTTCCAAATCGTGATCGGCATGGCGTGTCTCTTTCGCGCCATTTCGCTTTATTTCTTCTGGCGCATGCCGGGAACACGACCTGCCGCCCCGCAACCGGCGGTCGCGCCCCTGCCCTTCGCTGAGCAAGTCCGCCACGTGAGCCGCGCGCACTCCCTGCTCCTTTTTATCGGCTTTGGGGCCATCTGGTCGTTCGCCACCAATTGCTTCGGCCCTTTCTACTACGTTTTCATGTACGAGGAGTTGGGGTTCACCGGCACGCAGGTCGGTATCCTGGCCACCCTCACGGCCCTCGGCGGCATGCTTTCCCTGCCCGTCTGGGGCCAGTTGCTCGACCGCTATGGGAACAAAGCAGTGATGGCGGTCGCCCTGGGACTCTGGCAACTGCAGAATTTATTCTGGTGCATCCTCACGCCGGCCAACAGTTCATTGCTCTACGGGATGTGGCTGATCGGGGGCAGTTGGAGCGCGGGTTTCGTCCTCGGGCAGCTCACAATACTTTTGAAGCTCATTCCCCCCGAGGCCAAAAACCTGGCGATCGGTCTCAACCTGGCCTTCATCTCCATTGTCGCCGCGGTGTCCCCCATCATCGGGGGTCAGGTGCTGGCCTGGGCAATCGCGCAAGGCCATGCTCCGCTATCGGTTTACCATGCCGCTTTCCTCGTTCAGCCGGTGATGTGCCTGCTGGGCTGTCTCCTGCTGGTCAAGCTCCGTGAACCGGCCGCCAGTGAGTTCACCATCGTCGTCGGGGCCATGCGCAATATCCGCACGTTAAGCGGGGTCATGGGCCTGAGTTTCCTTGTAAATTACCTCTTCGTTAAGCCCGGCCGGCGCGGACGTTAGACCGGTTGCGCCGCGGGTGAAAATAATTCTTGCTTACCCCGCAGCCACTCCCCTTATTTCGCCCCTTTGAACTTATGAAAGCCACCATCAAAACGCAGGGGAAGCAGTTCTCGGTCACCGAGGGCGATATCCTCATCGTCGACCGCTATCCCAAGACGGAAACCGGCTCAACGGTCGAAATCAACGAAGTCCTCGCCGCGGGCGAAGGCGAAAATTTCAAGGTGGGCACCCCCTTCCTGTCCGGCGCCTTGGTCAAGGCCACGGTGCTTGAGAACAAGCGCGCCAAGAAGGTCATCGTCTTCAAGAAGAAGAAGCGCAAGGGCATGGAGCGCAAACGCGGCCATCGCCAGGAACTGTCCGTCATCAAGATCGATTCCATCACCCTTTAAGGAACCACTGTCATGGCACATAAAACAGGTCAGAAGTCCTCCAGCAACGGTCGCGACAGCGCGTCCAAGCGGCTGGGCATCAAATTGTATGGCGGCCAGAAGGTCCTCGCAGGCGGCATCATCGTCCGCCAGCGCGGCTCCAAGCACCACCCCGGCAAGGGCGTGGGTGTCGGCCGTGATTGGACGCTGTTCGCCTTGCGCGACGGCACCGTCGAATTCGACAAGGCCCACCGCAAGGTCAACGTCGTCTGAGCGACGCAGCTCCTGCGGGTAATTTTCAGGCGCATCCTCCGGGTGCGCCTTTCGATTTTGCGGTAGCAAAAACGTCCTCCGACCTGTCCACCATAGCCTGACGGGCGGCGGCGGAAGCCTTGGGCGAAGGAGGATTGCTTGGAAACAGTAAACAGTTTGAGTTTCTCCCGTGTCCGACCGCTTGAAGGATCTGCAACGCCAGCGTGCCCTACAGCAGGAGCACCTTGCCTGGCTTGACCAAGAGATTGCGAAAGAAGCGGGCCAGGCGGGAGCTTCCGGCAACGCCATACCTGTGTCGCCACTCACTCATCGGGTGAGCGCACCGAAGCTTGAATCGATCTTGCCGGCTTCTGATATCACTGCTGACGCCGAGGCCATCATTGAGAAATACCAAAATACGGGGCCGTCGGTGCAGAGCCAGGTCAAGCGCGGCTGCTTCATGTATTTCTTCCTCGCCTTGGCCCTGGTTGGAGTAGGCGTAGCCGCCCTCTACCTCTACACGGTTCGCAAGCAGTGAAGGCTGGTGAGCCTCGCGCCAATCTGCAGCAGAACTGTTACAGCGTCACCCGCTGGCCGAAAGCACTCCACGACTCCCACACCGCATCGGTGAAGTGCATATAATCCACTCCGGTCTCGAAATCGGTCAGTTTCACCGGTTTCCCGGTGCGAATGCTGTCGATAAAATCCGCCTCCACCTGCCACGCACCACGTTTCGCGGGTGCAATCTCAACCAGTTTTTCTGACTCACCGGGGCGCGTCAGCCACAGTTCGTTCTTCGCCAAGTCCAGGCGCAGGCCTGCTTTGGTGCCGTTGAGTCTGATCTCGTTGCGCGGCGCCGTGCGTTCGACTCCACTGAAATGAGCCACCAACCGGGCGCCCTTTGCCAGCCTTGAGCCTGTGGCCAGCGAAATGACAGAGTCCGTCGAAGGGCCATAATTTCCCAGAACCGTCACGCTCTCGGGAATGGTGATAGGCCACGGCACACCTTCCTCGTCCTTGCGCTCCTTGGTGAATACGGCCGCATCCGCCATCAGCGCCGACACTCCCCGGCCCAGCCAGCGCAGGGTCATCTCGTAATAGATGCCCAGATAAAGGGTGTTCTTGCCGCTGAGCACAAAATCCTGCCGCCAGGTCCGGGGCAAGGAACTGTCCGCCAGTGCATCGGTGGTGCAAGTGATCAAAACCTCCCGCAGCGGGCCAAGTTCGCCACTCCTCAGAAAATCGATGATGGTGGCGTCAAACGGCAGCGACATCGGGGCCGGCACAATCTGCGCCACCAGCGCCGGGTGCAGGCGGGCCTCGGCGAGCATCATTTCCGCCTCGGCCAAGTTGCGGGCCATGCGTGCCTCGGTCAGCACATGCTTGCCCGCCCGCAGCGCCGCCACGGCCAGCTTGCCGTGCATGTTGGGCCAGGTGCCGATGCACACGGCGTCAATGTCGGACGATTCGATGATTTCCCGCCAGTTCTCCGTCACCAGGGGAATGCCGAACTCCTTTGCGACCTTCTCGCCGGAGATCTTCGTCCGGTTGCACACGGCTGCCACCTCGACTCCAGCAATCGCCTGGAACCCCGGAATGTGCTTCGCCCGGGTGTTTCCTCCCGCCCCGATGACGCCGATGCGGATGCTTTTGCTCATGGCTCCGCGAAACTGGTCAGGTCTTCTGCTCCCCCGAGTGCGCCGCCTGCTCCAGTGACATCTGCTTTTCCTCGGTCTCATCCAGTCCCATGTCGGCGTCACTGGCCGCACGCGGCGTATTGGAGGTCTGCAACCAAGCGTCAATCTGTCGGGGCGAAAGCACGTCCGATGACGGCAGCTCGTCGAGTGACTTGATGCCGACAAACTCCAGGAATGCGTCGGTCGTGCCGTACTGGATGGGGCGGCCGGGCAGATCAGCGCGGCCGACGACATAGACCAGGTCGCGCTCCAGCAGTTTGTTCAGGCCGGCCTCGGCGGACACGCCACGGATCTGCTCGATTTCGGCCCGGGTTACCGGCTGGCGATAAGCGATGACCGCCATGGTCTCGAGGGAGGAAGGACTCAGCCTGACCGGCGGCGGCTCGTTGCGCAGCAGCCTCACCCATCGCGCAAACCGCGGATGCGTGACCAGCCGCCAACCGTTGTGTCCCTCGATGAGCACAATTTCGCTATCCGCCGCTTGCAGTTCAAGCGAGATGGACTCGATGGCTTCGCGGATTTGCACCGCTGTCACCAACGTCGGGACATCGCGATAAAATTCATCGTCCTCGACGGGCGCGGGAACGATCACGGCCGGTTCCGCCGGCTCTATCGTCCCGGACGGAACTTCGGGTCCGCTGCCCTGCTCCGGGTTCTCGGCTCCGTGCTCTTCCAGCGGCAACGTCGTCGCCTGCTCATGAAAACGGCTGATTGCCGTCTGGATGTCTTTCACGGAAAGCGGGCCGTTCGAGGCGAACAGCATCACTTTCAATACACGCTTGAGGTCAAAGGCCATGCTTTAAGGCCCCAGTGAATGGGCCCCGGCACCGCCCAAGCAATCCCGAAAAATCAGGTCCTTAATCCGGATCTATGCAGTCTGTTTCACCACAAAGGCGCGAAGACACAAAGCTAGATCGACAAAGAAGGTTCAGGGATTTCTTCGTGGCTCAGTGTCTTTGTGGTTAATCCTACTTGGAATTGGCCGCAGGCGCGGTGATTTCTGGTTCACTTTCTGACTAGCGCCCGCTCGCCGCATCCGCTACCCATACTGCCACCTATGACCTGGGACCGCTTCAAGTCGCTCTACTACACCAACGCCAAGCTCGGCCTGTCACTCGACATCAGCCGCATGCCTTTTCCGGAAGACTTCCCGGCCTCGATGGAACCAAAGCTGCAAAAGGCCTTCGCCGACATGGCCGCGCTGGAGGGCGGCGCCATTGCCAATCCCGATGAAAAACGCATGGTGGGGCACTATTGGCTGCGCACCCCGGAGCTGGCGCCCACCGCCGAGTTACGCACAGCCATTACCTCGACCCTCGAGGCTATCAAGGCGTTCACGGCCAAGGTGCATAAGGGCGAACTCGCCGCCCCCGCAGGCAAATTCAAGGAGGTGCTGGTCATCGGCATCGGCGGTTCTGCGCTCGGCCCGCAGTTTGTCAGCCATGCCCTCGGGCGGCTCAGGGGCGGGCGCGACAAAATGGGCGTCTCCTTTTTCGACAACACCGACCCCGACGGCATGGACTACGTGCTCGACCAGCTCGGCAGCCGGTTGAAGCAGACGCTTGTCGTCGTCATTTCCAAATCCGGGGGTACTGCGGAGACGCGCAATGGCATGCTCGAGGCGCAGGCCGCCTTCAAGGTCGCCGGTCTCGACTACCCGAAACATTTCGTGGCCGTAACCGGGGAAGGCTCCAAACTCGACCAGGTCGCAATCAAGGAGGGCTGGCTTGCCCGCTTCCCCATGTGGGACTGGGTCGGCGGCCGCACTTCCGAACTCTGCGCCGTGGGCCTCCTCCCCGCCGCGCTTCAGGGTATCAAGATCGACCAGATGCTCGCCGGTGCTGCCGCGATGGACGAGGTCACCCGCAAGAAGTCCCTGCGCGATAATCCCGCCGCTCTCATGGCGCTCATGTGGTACTGGGCAACCGACGGACGCGGCACCAAGGACATGGTCGTGCTCCCCTACAAGGACCGTCTCCTGCTCTTCTCGCGCTACCTGCAGCAGCTCGTCATGGAGTCCCTCGGCAAGGAACTCGACCTCGCCGGCAACGTCGTCAACCAGGGCATCGCGGTTTACGGCAACAAGGGTTCCACCGACCAGCACGCCTATGTGCAGCAGCTCCGCGAGGGCGTTAACAATTTCTTCCTGACCTTTATCGAGGTATTGAAGGACCGCGCGACGGATGCCTCGCTCGAGGTCGAGCCCGGCATCACCAGCGGTGATTTCCTGCAGGGTTTCCTGCTCGGCACCCGCGATGCCCTCAGCGAGAAAAACCGCCACTCGATCACGATCACGGTGGCCGAAATCTCCCCTAAGACCCTCGGCATGCTGATTGCCCTTTATGAGCGCGCGGTGGGACTCTATGCTTCGCTGGTCGGCATCAACGCCTACCACCAGCCCGGCGTCGAGGCCGGCAAGAAAGCCGCGGGCGGGGTCATCGCCTTGAAGCTCAAAGTCGCCGCTGCCCTGCGCGACGGAACCGGCTCGGAATTCACGGCGGAATCTCTCGCCGCGAAACTCGGCCAGCCGGACCAGACCGAGCCAGTGTTCAAAATACTGGAGCATCTCGCCGCCAATGCCGGCAGCGGGGTCACGAAGACGGCGCGCAAGCCCTGGCACCAGTCGACCTATGGTTGGCAGCCTTGATCGCCGGGCCATTTCGGTTTTGCCATACGAACACTCCTCACCCAAAGCTTCCGGCTGATTCCACGTTTCCCATGAGTGTGCCTGTTTCCTGATCGCCCGCGTTTTAGAGAGGCAGGCGGATTTCTCCACGCAACCATTCACAGCTGATTCCATTCTCAGTGATGAACCCGCCTGCCCATTTCCTTGCCGGTGGCCTGCGCCGCATCGCCGGTGTCACCCGGGCCCTGCTGGCTTTCTGCATTGCCTCGACGCTGGGAACCGCCGGTCAATCCCGGACGACGCCCGAACCGGGCGACTTGCGCAAGGTCGGGACGGTGGATTTCCCCGTGACGTGCACTCCGGCCGCCCGGCCGGAATTTGTTCGCGGCGTGGCGCTCTTGCATTCGTTTTTCTACGAGGAGGCGCGCCGGGTATTCGCAGCTGTGGCCGAGCAGGATCCCGCCTGCGCCATGGCCCAGTGGGGCATTGCCATGACCTGGTGGCATCCGATCTGGACACCGCCGACCCCGGAGGAAATGCGCGCGGGCAAGGCCGCGATCGAAAAGGCAATGGCGCTGACCACCGGCAGCGACCTCGAACGCAGGTATATCATGGCTCTCGATGCCTACTACAACACCCCGGAGAGCCTTGAGGTTGGGCCGGTCGGCCAGTCCTGCCACGGGCCGGTTGGCCCGCGCGATCGGGTGGTCGCCTATGAAAAAGTCATGCGCGAACTCTACGGCAAATATCCTGACGACTTCGAAGCCCAGACTTTTTACGCCCTGGCCGTTCTCTCCGTCGGCTACGCCACGCCGACTGACACCACACTGTCCAACCAACTGAAAGCGGCCGCCATCCTCGAGAAACTGTGGAAGATTAATCCCGATCATCCGGGCGTCGCGCACTATTTGATTCACAGTTACGACTATCCGGCGCTCGCGGAACGCGGACTGCCGGCCGCCCAAGCCTACACCTCCATTGCGCCATGGGTGCCGCACGCCCTGCACATGCCATCACACATTTACACCCGGCTAGGCATGTGGGATGAGTCCATCGCCGCCAACCGGGACTCCGCCGACGCCTCACGCGCCTACGCGGCGCGGCGGAACCGGTCCGCGACGGAAGCGGAGGGGTTGCACGCGCTTGATTACATGGTCTATTCCTACCTGCAGGAGGCGCAGGATGCCAAGGCGAAGGAGGTCAAGGACTTCATCGACACCGTGCAGGAAACCAATCCCGACCTGGAATTCGCGGCGGCCTATGCGCTGGCCGCCATCCCTTCCCGTTGCGCTCTTGAGCGCTGCGCGTGGACGGAAGCAGCCCAACTGCCAATGCCCAAGCGACCGCACTGGGCCAAGTTTCCGTTCATGGAGGCGCTGATCGAGTATGCCCATGCCATCGGACGGGCCCGCAGTGGCGACCTCGACGGTGCGCGCACGGCAATGGCTCGCATGCGGCAATTGGGCGATGCGACAACCGAGGCGAAGTTTGATTTTTTCAGGATGCACTTGGAGCTGCAGTTGCAGGCGGCCACGGCCTGGGTGGCCTTTGGCGAGGGCAGGAAGGAACAGGCTCTGGACCTGCTGATCCGCACGGCCAAGGCCGAGGACGACCTGGGCAAGCATCCGGTATCACCCGGTGCGCTCGTCCCGGTTCGCGAGCAACTGGGCGATCTTTTGCTTGAACTCGGCCGGCCCCACGAAGCGTTCGCCGCGTTTGAAGCCGCGCTCCAAATCTACCCCGCGCGATTCCGGGGTTTGTATGGTGCCGCGTTGTCAGCCGAACGGGCCGGAGACCGGAATGCGGCGCGCCGCTACTATGCCAAACTGGCTGAGCAGACCGCCAAAGGAGACAACACGCGTAGTGAGTTGGCACATGTCCGGGAATATCTTGCCGTTGACACTCCTCTCGCCCAACCGATCAGTATTGTTGATGCCCGTTAGCTGACCGCTGAATGCGGTGCGTCTCTCGCAATCAACGAGGGACCGTTTGTGGACGAATTTGAAATTCGTAGTTGGCAAGTCATTTGATACTGACTGCTGGTTGTGTCCGAGGTTGTTTTCCTCTTGCTGGCATATCTCCCGCCAGCCTGGGGCAGCCCCGCGCCTCGACAAGAACAGACCATGTCGGAACCCGCATCATCATCTCATCACGACGGTCCCAACTGGCTTCGCCCTGTGCTCGTTGCCTTGTTGGCCGTCCTCATTGCCGGGTATGTCACCTTGCTCGTGAGGTATGGCTCACCGTATGCGGGCGGATCAGATTCGTCGGGTTATTTCAATAGTGCCCGGCTCTTCAGTCAGGGTGAGTTCTTCGCCTTGCCCCGGATGTTGCCGGGCCATTCGGCGCGCGAGTTTGGTGACCTGTCGGTTCAGCCGCTTGGTTTCACTCTGCGTCCGGACGGACGCTTGGCGCCAACTTACCCGACTGGATATCCCCTGCATCTGGCCGCGGCGGCCCTGGGTGGCTGGGCCCATGCGTCGATCGTGGTGAATGTAGTCACCGCCCTGGCCAGCGGCCTGCTCTTGTTCGCCTTTTGCCGCAAACTCGATCTCCCTCCCGGACTGGCTCTCGGTGGCGTCGGGTTGATGTGGCTGTGCCCGCTTTTTCTTTTTCAGGCCATTCAGCCAATGAGTGACCTGCCGGCCCTGTGTTGGTCTCTGACCACCCTGTATTGTGCAGTCAGCGCCCGGGATAACTGGAAATGGGGCGTACTTTGCGGTGCAGCCATGGGCATGGCAGTCTTGGTGCGACTGACGAATGTTTTGCTGGTGGTTCCGCTGTTGTTTGCGCTCGGCCTGCGCCCGCGGTCATGGCTGGCCGTGGGCTTGGGGAGCCTGCC
>CAZBLQ010000006.1:60749-63733 GCA_964492635.1 uncultured Oleiharenicola sp. | reverse complement strand
TCCTGCACGTCGGCGCCCCGGATATTTTTCCAGCAACCTACCTGCTCCATTCCCTGGACTTTATTCTCGGCTGCCACCCCGGCGCCAACACCGCATCGTTCGTTTCTGGCGTCGGCGCCAAGTCGATGACCACCGCTTATGGCAACAACCGCGCCGACTGGTCGTATATCCCCGGCGGCATCGCCTCGGGCACCGCGCTCATCCGGCCGGATTATCCCGAGTTGCTCGACTGGCCCTTCCTCTGGCAGCAAGGCGAATACTGCCTCGGCTATCCGACCTCCGACTATATCTTTCTCGTGCTGGCAGCGGAGCAGGTGCTGAAGGAGTGAACGGTGGGATTCAGTTGGTGGCTAGTTGCCACCTGGTCCTGGTTGCGCACGTCGGTTATCTACTGTTGGGTCCGTTGACAAAGGGATCTTTCCACTCCTTGGACGGGTCGTTGTAGAGCACCTTGATTGATTCATGCTTTACGCTTTTAAGATTCACCAAGGTTCCAATCTTATCGGCCACTTTGATTAAAATACCGTAGTCGTAGAGCTGGTTTTGTTCACGATAGGCTTTCAGCGCATCGTCACGGAGAAGAACTGTACGGTCCTTGATTTCGATTCGAGTATATTTGGAGATACCGGCAGTGAGTACCGGTTTACCATCAAGATAGAAGCCGCTGGCGGTCGGTATATAGAGATTTTCGCCGTCCGTGTACACATAACCTCTTTGCTCGTTTTGGACAATGTCCCGCTTAGACGGACCCACGTCTGAGTGGAACACCATCCGGTAGTTAATTTCGTCTGGGATACCTTTCTCAAGCACAAGCACGGTGCCCGTAAATCCTGAAATCTCCTCTGGCGAAGAGTACACGCCGAGCCATGCGCCGGGAGTTGCTGTAGCCTGTGTCTGTGAGTCTGTTGCTAACACAACGACGCCTGCCGATAAAAACCCAAAGTATGCCAGGTATGCCTTCATTCGCGTGACTTGTTTATAAACGCTTAACTTTTTTGTGTTTTTTCCTCTCTGGAAAAGTGGTTGTTACATATTTTAAGTGCGCTCGCGCCTTAACTCGAAGCAAAGCGCATCCTGTCTCGCTTGTAAACAAGCTCCTACAGGTCGAGCTCTGCCCGGCGCGCCCAGCGGTCGCGACCTACCACTAATCGTCAGTAGCTAATTTCTTCCTTTTCGTTTCGTGTGTTTCGTGTGTTTCGTGGTGAACTAAATCCTCATGCCTGCCACGCCCTCGCCCAACGCCTTCCGCCGGTACATCTGGCCGCTTTTTCTGCGGCACCGCTGGCTGCTGATCGGCGCGCTGTTGCTCAACGGCATCCATGGCGCCGCCATCGCCCTGCAAAACCTCGTGCCGAAATGGCTGTTCGCCGAGGTGCTGGAAAAACCCGGCCTGACCACCACCGAGCGCTGGCAACGGCTCGGCTGGCTGATTGCGGGCTTCCTCGTGGTGTCGCTCATCGCGCGCATGGCGGCCTGGCACGCGGGCTACCGGATGTTCACCTGGGTGCGCGAGCGCGTGGTGTTCGCCCTGCGCGGCCAGTTTTTCCGGCACGTCAGCCACCTCTGCCTGCGCTTCCACGGCGAGCATCCGTCGGGTGAGCTGTTCAGCTACCTCTTCGGCACGCCGCTGAACAACGTCATGCAGTTCTTCCAGCACACGTCGATGAACGTGCCGGGGGCCGTCATCACCGTGCTGATGACCCTCGGGATGTTCTGGCGGTGGGACTGGCTGGTGGCGTTGGTGCTGATGACCACGTCCTTCGCCAGCGTGGCGCTGATGATCCGCGCCCGCGAAAAGATGCAGAAGATCAACCGCGATTTCCAATCGGCCGAGGGCGACATCAGCGGCCGGGTCGCCGACGTGCTGCGCGGCAACAAGGCCGTGAAGCTCTATGCGATGGAGGACCAGGTGGCGGAGGATTTCGACCGGCAGGCGCTGGTCATCGGCCGCAAGTCCTACGAACGCGATGTGCTCAGCCACATCGAGTACATGAAGCAGGAGACCTTCGGCTACTTTTGCTATGCGGCCTTGCTGGCGGCGTGCACTTGGCGTTATCTCGGCGGGCACATCGACCTCGGCACTGTGGCCGCGTGCCTGGCGTCGTTCATCGGGCTCAATTATCCTATTCAGGTGATGTTCCAGGCGTTCAGCCTGTGGGGCGGCGCCGAGGCCTCGATCAACCGCATCGGCGTGGTGTTGGATACGCCCAGTACGACACCCGACCCGGAGGGCACCGCGCTGCCCATCCCCGCGGAAGCTGAAATTGTTTTTGAAAAGGTGAATTTCTCCTATGTGGCAGGGCAGCCGGTGCTGCGCGATCTGTCGCTCACGATTCCGCACGGGCAGTGTCTCGCCCTTGTCGGTCCGTCCGGCGCGGGCAAGACCACGCTCGCGCAGCTCCTCCTCCGGCTCTACGACCCGCAGACCGGGACGGTGCGCCTCGGCGGCGTGGACCTGCGGAAATTTGAGGCCGGCGATCTGCGCAAGCAGTTCGGCGTCGTCCCGCAGGATCCATTTATTTTCCGGACAACCATGCGCGACAACGTCCGGGTCGCCCGGCCCGACGCCACCGATGCCGCCATCCGCCATGCCTGCGAACTGGCCAACGCGTGGGAATTCATCGCCAAGCTGCCCGGCGGGCTCGCCTCGCGCGTGGGCGAAGGCGGCTCGTCGCTTTCCGGCGGCCAGCGCCAGCGGCTTGCCATCGCCCGCGCCCTGCTGGCCGAGCCGCAGTGTTTCATCTTCGATGAAGCCACCAGCGCGCTCGACACGCTCAGCGAGCAGCTGATCCAGGAGGCCATCGAAAAAAATCTCGGTGGGCGCACGGTCATCTTCATCGCCCACCGGCTGGCCACGGTGAAGAATTGTGAGCGGCTGCTGGTGATTGCGGACGGACGCATCGCCCAGGACGGCACTTACGCCGAACTCGTGAGCCAGCCCGGGTTGTTCCAAGATCTGGTGCACGGCCAGTCGCTGCGGGAGT
>CAZBLQ010000006.1:16639-60649 GCA_964492635.1 uncultured Oleiharenicola sp. | reverse complement strand
GGTAGGGGCGCTTGCCCTCAAGCGCCCGGGCTGTTGAGGGCAACAGCCCCTACCATCTACGCACGCAGCTTGCTGCACAGGCTGACCGGCCTTTAACTCCGCCCATGGACATCTACGCCAAAGCCCGTGAGCTGATCGATGCCGCCCACACCGCCGATCCCAAGCACGCGCCGGATGGCCGGCCGGCGGAGCTGGTCTATGCCGAGCGGATGGAGGCGTGGGTCGCGCGGCTTGTGCCCGAGACCACACCCTTATTGCGGCTCGCGGCGCGCTGTCAGCACCTGGAACGCTGGATTGTGCCGCGCACCACCTTCCCCGAGGGCAAGGCTGGCTATCTCACATGGCGTCGCTCGCTCTACGTGAAACAGGCGGCCCGCGCCAAGGAGTTTTTGCGGCAGGCCGGCGTGCCCGTGCCCGAAGCCGATGAAGTCGCCACGTGGGTGGCCAAGACCGGCCTTAAAACCAATCCCGGCACACAAGCGCTGGAGGATGCCGCCTGTCTGGTATTTTTGGAAAACGAAATCGCGGCATTCGCTGTGCAGCACGCCGAGTATCCGGCCGAGAAATTCGTGGATATTATAAAAAAGACGTGGCGCAAGATGAGCCCGCCGGCACAGCAGGCCGCGCTGGGCCTGAAGCTGCCGCCGGCGATTGCCGCGCTCGTGCGCTCGGCCCTCGCTTAGCCGGGATCGTTCAGCGGATTTGAACCACGGATTGCCCGGATAAACACGGATTAGAACCCGGAAGTCATCGAATCATTTTCACAGGAGATAACGGAGGGAACAGAAATTTCTATCCCAAGCTCGCTCTCCGTTTGCTCTGTTTCCTCCTGTAAGCCCGTTAGGCCGGATGTCTGAATGTTCATTCGTGTTTATCCGTGAACGCCGTGGTTCAAAGGCCTGGTTCCGGTTTAGGATGCTCGCTTGCCGTGCCGCATCGGACCGACTCTAATGGAACGTCGTGGCTTCCTCTTCCCGTAACTCGCGGGCTCTCCGCTGGCGCTGGCTGCTGCCGGTGGCGGCGCTGATCGCGGCGTTCCATTTCCTGTCCTTCGGCAGCCCGGCGCTGGACCGCGCTTTTTTTGACACGGCCAGCCGGCATCCGTTTCGGGCTCCGCCGCTGCCCGGCAACTCGGCCCTGGTGCTGGTCAATGACGACACCATGAAACTGCTGGGGCGGGAGCCCTACTCGCAACGCTGGCCATTTCCGCGCACCTATTTCGCGGCGCTGCTGGCCGCACTGGATCGCGCCGGGGCGGAGCGGATCGTGGTGGATTTCACCTTTCTCGAACAGGCCGAGTCGGCGGACCAGGACGCGCTGCTCGCGGCGGTGGCCAGCGGTTCGCCCAAGGTGGTGCTGGCACGCACGAAGACCCAGGCTCCGGTCTTCTGGCCCGCCACCTTTGTGCACGAACATGCCGCGCTGTTTCCGCAAGCCCGCACCGGGCTCGTGGATTTTCCCGCCGATGAAGACGGAGTGGCCCGCGCCTACGACGTTCCCGGTTCCCTGGCCGCCGGCGCCTACGCAAAACCCGTGACCACGACCGGCGGCCTTCTGCGCTGGCATGGCGGGTTGAAGCAGATTGAGGCGCTCGGCGTGCCGGTGGTGTCGGCAGGACATTTTTTTGTGGCGGGATTGCCCGTCGTGGACCGGCTGAGCCAGCAGGTGCCGGATTTTTCACCGGAACTCACCGCCAAGGCCCTGCAGGCCGAGCCGGCGCTGACGGGGGCCGCCGCCGATTTGGTGCGCGGCCGGGTGGTTTTCGTCGGAGCGAACGCCAGCGGCACTTTTGACCTGAAACCCCTGACAGTCGGCAAGCTTGAACCCGGGTTGCTGCTCCATTGGACCGCGTGGACAAACCTGGTCGACGGCGGTTTTGTCACGGCGTTGCCGCGCTGGAGCGCCCTGCTTGTGGCCGCCGCCGCCGGGCTGTTGCTCCTGGGTGCGGCCGGACGCTGGCCGGGACTCACGGCTCCCGCCGCACTGGCCATCGGCCTGGTGGTCTTGCTGCTGCCCTCCACCTATGCGGCGATATCCTTCGGCTGGTATTTTCCCCCGGCAACGCCGGTTCTGGCGGTGATGCTGACCTTGCTTGGCATCGTGGCGGAAAACTTCTGGACCGAACAGGCGCGCAAGCGCGAGATTCAGGCGATGTTCGGTGCCTATGTGGATCCCGGGGTGGTGGCACTGCTGGTGCGTGACCCGGATTCCATCCGGCTCGGTGGCGAGCGGCGTGAGGCCACGGTGTTTTTTTCCGATCTCGCCGGGTTCACCGATCTCTCCGAGAAACTCAAGGATCAGCCCGAGTTAATGGTGGAGATCGTCAACACCTACCTCGAGGAAACCAGCGAGTGTCTGCTCAACCACGGAGCCTACGTGGACAAATACATCGGTGACGCGGTCATGGCGGTTTTTGGCGTGCCGCTGCCGCTGCCTGATCATGCGCTGGCGGCCTGCCGGGCCGCGCTGGGGGCGCAAAAATTAATCGCCGGCATCAACGCCCGCTATGCCGGTCCCACCGGCATCCGGCTTGCGGTCCGGATCGGGCTCAACACCGGCGAGATGATCGTCGGCAATCTCGGCTCCTCGCGCAAAAAAAACTACACGGTGATGGGCGACGCCGTGAATCTCGCCTCGCGGCTCGAGGGGGCCAACAAGGCGTTCGGCACCGGCATCTTGATTGGCGAGGAGACCGCCCGGCGCGTGCAAGGCATTCTCGCCACCCGGCCGCTGGCTCGCTTGCGCGTGAAGGGCAAGCACGAGGCCATCGAGGTGCACACGTTGCTCGGCCCGCCGGAGGAACTGTCGGCCACCGAGCGGGCTTTTCTCGCGGCCTACCGTGCCGGCTACGAGGCGTATGTGAACGGTCGTTTCTCCGAGGCGGCGGAAGCCCTGAGCCGGGCCGGGGCCATCATGCCTGACGACTTGACCACCGGCCGGTTGCGGGAGGAATGTGTCCGGTATTCGCAAATTTCGCCGCCCGCCGGCTGGGAACCCGTTTTAACCCTGGAATCAAAATGAAAATGAATCTTTCGTCCGCCGCCCGGCTTGCCGTGCTGCTCGGATTGCTGGGCACCTCGGCTGTGCTGGCATTTGAGGCCGGACACGCCGCCTACACCAAGCGCGTTGAAACAAATCTGCTGACCGAGCCGCGCCCCCTGGCGCCGCTGGCCGGCAAACTTGGCTACCGGAGAAAGGTCACGATCAATGAAGTCCGGGGCGGGTGGTTGCGCGTCAGCGACGGTCCGGCCGGCGGCTGGGTCTTTGCCGGCAACCTCGCCGAGAAGCAGCCCGATGAAATCAAGGGAGCCGACGGCCTGCCCCTGTCGGCCAGCCAGACAACCGCCACCGCGGCCGCCCGCCCGCTCACCCCGGCCGCCAACGACTACGCCGTCCGGCGCAACCTGGGTGAAGCCCGCCGGGATCTCGACTGGCTTCAGGCCCAATGCAAGGCCCTCACGCCGGAGGAAGTGAACGCCTACCTGCAGGCGCAGAAAAAGGGGGAATTCCAATGAAGCCCCGCACTCTGCTTATCGGCGTCGCCGCGCTGGGTCTGGCCACAAGCGCGCTCGGCCAGTTGGATTTTGGCAGGCTCGGCGACCTGGCCGGCAAATTAAAGGACAATGCGAAGGACCTTGGCAAAGTGGTCAAGGGAGCGACCGGGATCGGCCCGGAGGAGGAAAAGGTGATCGGCGATTCCGTGGCATTGGAAATCGCGGGAAAATACGGCGGGCTCGTGCGCACGCCGGCGGTCATGCAACGCGTCAATCTCGTCGGCCGCGCCCTCGCCCGTTATTCCGACCGCCCGGAACTGAACTGGCGCTTCGCGGTGCTGGATTCCGACTCGGTCAACGCCTTCTCCGCGCCCGATGGCTACGTTTTCATCACACGGGGTCTCTATGCCCTGGCGGGAAATGACGACGCGCTCGCAGGAATCCTTGGCCACGAAATCGCCCACATCACCGGGCGGCATGCGCTCAAGATCGTCGCCCGGGGAGAATTCCTGACGGGCGCGACCAACCTGGTGGCCGCGAGCAACAGCAAGGTGGGCAACATCAACGCGCAGCTCCAGCAGTTCGATGCCGGCATCGATAAGATCGCGACCACCCTGTTTGAAAAGGGTTTCGATCCCTCGACGGAATACGAGGCCGACCGGAACGGCCACGATCTCGCCAAGCAAACCGGCTACGCGCCCGGGGGATTGCGCAGCGTGCTGGCGCAATTGCAGCAGCGAGGCGGCGATCCCAAGAAAACCTTTTCCACCCATCCGCCGTTGAATGAGCGGATCAAGCGCCTGCCGGACGAACCGGCGCCAAAAACGTAATCTTCCGGCGCCCGGCCGCCTGCTTTCCACGATGCAAAAGATCAACCTGGAGGAAAAGCTGGGAAAATTCTCCGAACACTGGAGCCCGAAGATCATCGCCGAGCTGAATGGCCAGCACGTGAAGCTCGTCAAGTCACTCGGCGAATTTCCGTGGCACCACCATGAGCACGAAGATGAATTGTTTTTCGTCGTGCGCGGATGGTTTCGGCTGGAGTTCCGCGATCACTCCGTCGTCTTGCGGGAGGGCGAAATGATCGTGGTGCCACGCGGCGTGGAACACCGGCCGGTGGCGGAGGAAGAGGTGTGCCTGCTGCTCTTCGAGCCGGCTTCGACCGTGAACACCGGCAGCGCCGGCGGCGATTTCACCGTGATCCGGCCCGGGTGGATTTAGGTGGAAATCGAACCGGCCCGCTCCGTGGCGCACCGCGAGGTTCAGGAGCCGGGCCTGATGCCGCGGTTTTCCTCCAGCAACCGCTCGACCATCCGGGTAAACTGCTCGATATTGTAGGGTTTCGGCACCACGCCTTGGAAGCCGTAGTTGCGGAAGTTGGCCATCACCGGATCGCTGGAATAACCGCTTGAGACAATGGCAAGGATCTCCGGGTCCTTTTTTCTCAACTGCTCGATGGTTTCCCGGCCACCCAACCCCTGCGGGACGGTCAGATCAAGAATGACCAGGTCGTAGGGCCGGCCGGCGTTCCGGGCGTTGTCAAATTCCCGCAACGCGGCTTCGCCATCGACCACGCTCGTCGCCTCGAGTCCCATCCGCCGGAGCACGAGCGCCCCCAGGTGGCGGATGCTCTCCTCGTCATCCATCAGGAGCACCCGCACGGGTCCGGCGGGGCCTTTGGTCGCTGGTTGAACCGCCGGCGGCGGGGCCGCGGGTTCGGCCGCGGGCAGCCAGATCCGGAACGTGGTGCCTTTGCCCTGTGCTGACTGGACTTCGATATGCCCCTGGTGCTTTTTCACGATGGAGTGGACCGTAGCCAGGCCAAGACCGCCGGCTTTTTTGGTGCTGAAATAGGGATCGAAAATTCTGGGCAGTTGCTCCGCCTTGATGCCTTCGCCGGTGTCGGTCATGGAAAGCCGGACATAGCGACCGGCCGCAAGTCCGGCCTTGGCTCCAGCGTCAATTTCGTCGTTGGCCAGCAACACCCGAATCTCGCCGCCGTGTGGCATGGCCTGCATGGCGTTGCGCATGAGGTTTTGAATCACCTGGGTAATCTGTCCGCGATCCGCGTTGACGCTCCAAAGGCCGGGAGGCACCTCGTATTCGCAACGGACGCTGGAACCATGAAGAATCAGTTCCGTCGCCTCCTGGATCAGGCCAGGCAATGAAATTGTCTCGCGCAGTGGATCGCCGCCCTTGGCAAAGGTCAGCAATTGCTGGGTCAGGTCGCGGGCGCGGCGCCCCCCGCGCTCGATTTCCCGGAGACAATCGCCGACGAGTGTCATGGCCGATTTGTCGAGCATCGCGATCGAGGTGTAGCCCATGATGCCGGTCAGCACGTTGTTGAAATCATGCGCGATGCCGCCGGCCAGCTCCCCGAGTGATTCCAGCCGCGCGGCGCGCTGCACCTCGATTTCCAGCCGGGCCTGGTGCTCCAGTTGCGCGCGGATCTGCTCGGTCTGGCGGCGGACCTGCCGGCGCAATACCGCGATCCAGCCCAAGCCGAGCAGGGTGCAGCCGCCAAGAATCGCCACAACGACAAGGGCCCGCTGCACCGTCCACAGGCGTGGCTCTTGGTATACCACTATGTCGTCGGGCGAGCGGAGCAGCAGCTGGAATCCCCGCATCTGGCGGGAATCGTCGAACTCAAGCCGATAGATGCCGGTCAGTTCCAAACCCGTGCCCAAGGTGAAATCGAGCGGGGTCGCTTTGGGCAAGCGCTCCAAATCGGCCTCGAACATGGTGTTGCCCGCCTGCATGGTCAGCCGGATGCGCCCCAGTCGGTCAAGCTTGTCCACCAGGATGCCGCGCACCTGAACCAGCCTTGAATCGTTGCCCAAGGATAGCAGCGCGGGATCCTTGATTGCCATTGGCCCCGGGGCCGGCCCGGGGCCGATCTTGCGGTAGATGGCTTCACGCAAGACCGTGCGCACACCCGCCCGGCCGAGAATTCCCACCGCTTCAATCTTGTCCCCGGGCGCCACGGCCGCTTTTTCGTGGCTGAGCATCAGCACGGCAGCGTCCCCGTCCTGCACATATACCGCGCCGCCGTGCACGGCGTGGAGGACCACTCCACTGATGCGCACCCGGGTCATTTCCTGCCTCGCGCTGAGCTGGTCCAAATCCCGGATCGAGCGGAGCGGCAGATTGTAGAAATCCGCCGGCGCATCTTCGTCCAGGGAGATATCCTGCAGGAACGGCACGCGTAAGGTGAGACCGTTGATGTAGCCATCGGCGTCTGCGGTAGTTTCGCAGACGCCGCTCACGCGGATGAGGGCGCCGGGATTGGCGACAAAGTTGACTGGATTTTGCAGATGCCCGGTGAAGTCGCCTTCCGGAGTTGTTACATGAATCCAGCGCCAATCGCCTTCGGAAACGGTGTCCCGGAGGAATCCGCGCAACTCCACCCACTGTCCCTCCTCCTTGCCGGTCATCGCTTGTTCAAGGGTGATCGGCCGCGCCGCCGGATGGCTCAGCGAACCCAGATCCGTAAAGTCGACCATTTGGACCGCCGGAGCAAACTGGCCGGCTTCGGTCACGCCTTTGATCCGAAAGTATTTGTCGAATCGAATCGGCCCGGTTTTGGCCCGATCAAAATAGACTCGGACGCCACCGGTGACGTCCTGCAGATAGAAGAACCCGAAGTCTCCCTCGGGGATCGCCCAGATAACCACTCCTCTGAGGTCGACCGGCTGTTTCTTCGCCGCTTCTTCGGCGCTGAGCGCGCGGATTTGTGCCACGGAAGTCAGTACCGGGTTCGCTGCAACCTTGGGGGAAATCGCGACCCCTTGAACCGGGCGATAGAGGCCGGGATCGATTACCCACTGGCCGCTGGATATATCCACCTCTCCCGCTGCTTCCACCTCGGACCCAACCGGCAAGCGCTGCTTTTGAATCGAACGGATATCAACCTGCCCGGTCTCGTCGCGAACGGTCATGACATTTCCGACGCGGTGTGCGACGACCTGTCCATGCACCTTCACCTTTGCGCCCAGTGTTTTCTGGGAAAGCTCGCTGATGGGGGTTGCGGGTAGGTCGAATCGCTCGCTGTTCTGGAGGGTGCCCAGCACCTGCAGGCCGTTTTGGCGTCCCACCCAGATTTCAATGGTGGTGTTTGTCTGGGTTGGGTCGAATTTCCTGGAGTAAAGCCCCGTGACGCGCACGAAGCTGCCTCGCCAATCGGGCACGCTTTTCGGGTTGTCCGGTTTGACCCAACAAATGACCGGGCGATTCTCGACAATCAGAATCAGGCGGACGTGGTCCGGCCCGTTCGTCTGCTGGCTGTCGACATATCCTTCTGTTGTCACGATGCGGGCGTGAAACGCGGTCAGGTCGTTGATCCGGCCGCGGGTGTCGAGCGGGAGGATGGGTGCATCTTCTTCCAAGACGCGGATGGTCACTTCTTTCGCACTCAGTCCATTGTTTGGGGTTATCTTTCCTTCAATCTGCACCCGTTCCCCGGTCCGGAGGGGCGGCGGATCGCTCGCCAGCTGCAGGTACGTCCCGACGCCATTTTGTTCGATCCACACCATGCTGAATTCGGGGTCGAAATAGCTGATCCGTCCTTCGATTCGCACCGGCTGTGCGCGGGTTTTTTCCACCGCAGGCAGAGTCCAGATTTCCGTTATGTCGGTAATGGTCGGTCGGGGTGGCGGCCCGGCCTCCCCTGCAAGCAGGCAGGCGCCCGGCCACAGCAGCACGGCCGCCAATGCCGTTACAGGCCCCGTTGTCTTTACCAAGCATCTTAAAATGCCGTTTTTGCTGGTTTGGAACCGCGGCCTCTTTCCTGTTGAAACCGCGGGTTTGCTTGCTTTCTCCCTGCCGTTGCAGGTTTGCGGTTGCGAATTCACGGGGATACTGGTTCTGCAGCCTACCGCTTCTGCCGTGGCCCGCAAGAGTTGTTTCCTGCCGGCCCGGTCTCCCCTCTTCGCTCTGTCGTTGCACCACACTGTTCGCGCCGCTTTCCTTTTGCCGTGAAAAACAGTTCCCGTTCCTGCAGTGTATCGCCCGCGTTTTTCGGTCGATCGGCTCCCGGGTCCTGACCTTTTTCGCCAGCCTGCCTCCATGGAAAATTTCGTTCGCTCTCCGTTGGGCGCATGGCGCTGGATCCCGACGCTTTATTTCTGCCAGGGCGTTCCCTACGTGGTTGTGATGACCGTCTCGGTTGTGATGTACAAGAACCTCAAGGTCTCCAACACCGACATCGCGTTCTACACGGGCTGGCTGTATCTGCCCTGGGTCATAAAGCCGCTCTGGTCGCCACTGGTGGATCTGTACGGGACCAAGCGCTTTTGGATTGTCGGTCTGCAGTTTGTGGTCGGGGCTGCGCTGGCCCTGGTGGCCCTGACGGTGCCGGGGCCAGTCTTTTTCCGCGCCACTCTCGCCGTCTTCTGGCTGCTGGCGTTCAGCTCGGCGACTCATGATATCGCAGCCGATGGCTTCTACCTGCTCGCGCTGCCCCCGCACCAGCAGGCCGCGTTCGTCGGCGTGCGCAGCACGTTTTACCGGCTGGCCACCATTGCGGGCCAGGGCGGCCTGGTTTATCTGGCCGGGGTCTTGCAAGAGGCCACCGGCGATGTGGCGCGGGCGTGGGCGTGGGTCTTCGTGCTGGTTGCGCTCCTTTTTGTGCTGCTGGGCCTTTATCACTGGATGTTTCTCCCCCGGCCGGCCGGCGATCACGCCGTCACGCGCGCCCCGCAATTGCTGGCGGGATCGTTTGCCGTCTTTGCCGCGTTCTTTCGGAAAAAGCACATCGGGGTGATTCTGGCCTTCCTGCTTCTCTACCGTTTCGCGGAAGCCCAGTTGCTCAAGCTGGTCACGCCCTTCCTGCTGGATGCGCGAAACGTCGGCGGATTGGGTCTGACGACGCAGCAGGTGGGCCTCACGTACGGCACCATTGGCGTTACCGCCCTCATGCTTGGCGGCCTGGCCGGTGGTTATGTGATTTCCCGTTACGGACTGAAGCGGCTGCTCTGGCCGATGATTCTGGCCATGTATGTGCCCAATGTCGTTTTCATCCTTCTGGCGCTGACGCAGCCGGGGGATCTTTTCGTCATCGGCGGGGCGCTGGCGCTTGAGCAATTCGGCTACGGCTTCGGCTTCACCGCCTACCTGCTTTACATGATGCTGGTCGCCGAAGGTGAACACCGGACGGCTCATTACGCCATCTGCACGGGTTTCATGGCGCTGGGCATGATGCTGCCCGGCATGGCGGCCGGCTGGATTCAGGACCACCTCGGCTACGTGAATTTTTTCCTTTGGATCTGCGTGGCGACCATTCCTTCGTTCGCCGCCACCGCGCTGGTCAGGGTCGATGACTCTTTTGGGAAGAAAGCACCTGCTGGCGCACGCACGCAATGAACGTGTCCCATTGGAAGGCCGGGCCGGGGTCCGTCTTGTTTTCCTGAATGTGAAAGTGGCCGAGGATGCCCTCGTAATGCGCCAGTTCCTTGTCCGGTAGCTTTCGGGTGATCAGCCGGCCGGCCAAATCGTGCGGATAATCGCACTTGATCCGGGGGAAGATGCGGCAGAGCGCCACGGTGAGCCTGGCGAGTGCTTCGTATTGTTCCGGCGTGAAATCGTATTGAATGAGTTCCTTGCCCTGCACCACATCCCGCACTGCCGCCGGGCGGGCTGGCCGGCCGGTGAAGTTTTTCTTGTGGATTCCCGGATCGCCGGTCTTGGCGGGTACCCTGAGTTGGGTTTGTCCCTGCGCGTCGCGGTGATACCATTCAGTAAGCAGCCTTGTTTCCCCGCGCGGATAGGCGCCCACGTTTGCCATCTCGATGCCGATGGAGCGTTCGTTCGACGTCGTGGCGTGCAAGGCACGCTCCTCCAAATCCAGGGTCTGGTAGACCGTCCCGTCCAGATCGAGCAGGAAGTGCACACTCAGGCCGCGTTGCTGCAGCACCTCGAAGCAGATTTTGCTGAGGCCGGCGCCGTCGTAGTGCAGCACAAACTGGTCGACAACGCGCTGCAGCGCGCCCAAGTCGCCCCGGCTTGCGCCGGCCAGCGCCTCGCGCCGGCCGAACGGCTTCGTCGCAACGAAAGCGGGCGCGGCGGGGTGGGAACGCACCGGTTTGCCGGCGGCCGGAGGCACGACCGGGTGCTCGAACTGATAAGCATTGTAGCCACCCGGATCCATCCAGGTGATGATGCGTGTGCCGGTGTGAAAGGGCTGGCCGGCCACGATGATCTCGTCGCCCTGCCGGGCCACCGGCACTGGTGGAACCGGCGGCGCGGGTTTTGGCGGCGCGGGCGGCAACGCAGGGGCCGGGGATTTCGCCGGGGGCGGTATCGTACGGCAGCCGGCCACGCTGAACCCGCCGAGAACAGCGATCGCGCCGCAGACGGCAAGGCCGCTATTTCGAAACGACAAGCGGGAAGCCATGCTGGCGCAGCGCACGATGCAGCGCGCGGATGTGGGCATGATCGCGGGTTTCGACGGTGCACACGGCATTGACCGCGGAGATGTCGGGGCCGCTGAAGGCGCGATCATGCTCGATGTCCTTGAAGCTGGCGCCGGACTCGGCGATGACCCGGGACAGCGCCGCCAGCCCGCCCGGGCGGTCGCTGATGACGACGGTGAAGCGCGTCATGCGGCCGTCATGCACGAGGCCTTTTTCAATCACGCGGCTGAGAATCGCCGGGTCGATGTTGCCGCCGCAGACCACGAGCACCACTTTCTTGCCGCGTAATTCGGGCAGCAGTCCGGCCATCATGGCGGCAAGCGGTGTGGCGGCCGCGCCTTCGACGACGGATTTTTCCAGTTCGACCATGCGAAGGATGGCGAGGGCGATCCAGTCCTCGGTCACGCGCACAACCCGGTCAACGTGTCGCCGGGCGAGGGCAAAGGCGTTGGCGCCGACGGTGAGTGTGGCGAGGCCATCGGCCAGGGTCGGCCGGCGCGGAACCATGACGGGTTTGTTCGCCCGCAGGGCCGCGGTGAAATTGCCCGTGGCGGTGCTTTCCACCCCGATGATCCTGACGCGTCGCCGCTGGGCTTTCACGGCGAGGGAGACGCCGGCGATCAGCCCGCCGCCGCCCACCGGGCAGACGATGGCGTCAACCTCCGGCACTTGTTCCAGCACCTCGAGGCCCAGCGTCCCCTGCCCGGCAATGATATCAGGTGCGTCGAAACCGTGGATGTAAGTCAGTCCCTTGGCCGCCACGAGGGTGTCGGCGTGGGCCCGGGCCTCGGCGAAGTCCCGGCCGCAAATAAGCACCTGGGCGCCGATCCGGCGGCAGGTGCTCACCTTGATGAGCGGAGCATAGTCGGGCATTACAACGGTGACCGGAATGCCCAGCAGTTTGCCGTGATAGGCGAGACCAAGTGCGTGATTGCCGGCCGAGGCGGCGATCACGCCGCGTTTTTTTTGTGCAGGGGAAAGACGCAGCAGTGCATTGCGCGCCCCGCGTTCCTTGAACGAACCCGTGCGCTGCAAGTTGTCGAGTTTGCAGAAAATCCGGGCCCCGGTTATTTCGGAAAGCGGGATCGATTCCGGGCAGGGTGTGACCACCACGCCACTGGCGATGCGGCGGCGCGCGGCACGGATGTCTGCGAGGGTGACGGACGCGGGAGGGTTAATTGCGCGTTTCTAGGCACCCCGGTGTTTTCGTGCAACAAAGATGCGGTTGTCTGCCTTCCTGCCATGCGCACCCGGGGACTTTTGCGCGCCTTCTTCCAGGCTTCATCCTGCCTGCGTGGAAGCCGGCGCGGCGAATAGCGTTGCTGTCAAAAGAGAGTGGGATACAGAGCTGGCTTTCATATAACCGGGATTCGTTGAGGTCTGATAATGCGTGGCCAGGCCGCGCCACATCTCCCCGGTTACCAATCCACGGCCATTGACCATGTACCAGGTTACTTTTTCCGAGCAAAGCATGCGCGAGCTGAACCGGCTCGACAAACTTGCGCAACTGGAGGCGATTGACCCCATCAGCAAGATCCGGGCGTCCGATCTGTCCAATCCCCGCGAGCCCCTGGGAAAATTCCACCGCAACGGGAAGGACTACTACCGCCTGCGGGCCGGGGACTTCCGTTTCTATTTCGAAGTGCAGGGAGAAACCCTGCACACGCATTACATCCTGCACAAAGCCTCGCTGGAGGACTGGCTTTTCCGCATGAAGCTGCCGGTGTCCGAGCAACAACTGGTCGAGCAGCACTCGAAGTTCTGGAAATACCTCGAAGGGTTGACCAAGTAACCGCCGTCATGTCCGACCTCGAGCAGCGCGACAACCCCTACAACGTCACCCAGGCGAGCCGCATCTATTTTCTGCCGAACCTGATGACGGCCGGCAATCTCTTCTGCGGTTTCGGCGCAGTGATAAAATGCATCCAGGCCCGGCTGCTCACGGACTCCGGCGAGTATGCCAGCATTCACTCGCTTTTGACCTCGAACGACCTCTACACCCACGCGGTGTGGCTTATCCTCGGCGCGGTCGCCTTTGATTCGCTGGACGGCCGGCTGGCGCGGATGGGCGGGCGCACTTCCCTTTTCGGCGCGGAATTTGATTCGCTGGCGGATGTGGTCTCCTTTGGCATGGCGCCGGCCCTGATGGTTTTTTTCCTTATCCTGGCGCCCCGGGGTGAATACCAGTGGTTCCGCGAGTTGGGCTGGCTGATCGCCTTCGTCTACCTGCTTTGTGGCGCGGTGCGGCTGGCGCGTTTTAATGTCATCACCAACCCGCTGCTGCACCGGGCGGAATTGGAGTCGAACAAGGACTTTGTCGGGCTGCCCATTCCCGCGGCGGCCGGCACGGTCGCGACTCTGGTGTTGCTGTTGCTTAACATGTCGGCCAACGCCCGGGAGCTGCGGGAGCTCACGCTTGCCCTGCCTTTGCTGCTGATTCTGGTGTCCTTCCTGATGGTCAGCACGGTGCGCTATCCCAGTTTCAAACACGTGAATTGGGAGATGAAGACGCGGGTCCGGACCTTTGTCGGTGTCTTCATCGCCGTGGTTGTGATTCTGAAGTGGCAGGAAGTGGCGCTGTTCTTCCTTTTCCTCGCGTACATTTTCTACGGCCTGTTCGCGCACTACCAGCGCGGCGTCCGGCATGTGCAGATGCGGGCCTTGCGCCGAAAGGTTGTGAAAAAGAAGACCGAAGGTTCCGAATAACTATTTTCTGTGAACAACCCGCCGGTTATCCTTGGTTATTCAGACGCGCTTCACGATCGGGCGCCGCTGGGTTTCATTCGGGGAACCGCGGGTTCCCACCAAATTCCCTGACCATAATAATAAGAATACTTCCTTGTTGAATCCCTCTCTAATCAGCCTTTGTTAGTAAAAGACACCTATCCCGTCCTGCCCGATGAAATTTAAGATCAACCGCGACCACTTTAGCAACGGCCTGGCCCAGGTCCTCAACGTGGTCGGCTCCAAGGCCGCCATGCCCATTCTGAGCAATGTGCTGATTGAAGCCGAAAAAGATTACATTTCGCTGACCACCACCAATCTCGATCTTGGCATTCGTTGCAAAATCAAGGCGGAGGTTAAGGATGGCGGTGCGGTCACCCTCCCGGTCAAGCGCCTTGCGACCATCGTGCGCGAACTGCCCAACGTCGATGTCGCGTTCGATTCTTCCGCCAGTCACCAGGTGAAAATTGCCTCGGGTGGTTCAAATTTCCGCATCATGGGTATCGGCGCCGAGGAGTTTCCCAAGCTGCCCGACTCGGCGGAAGACAAAACCTTCACCCTCGAACAGGGTGAGCTGGCGACCATGTTGAGCAACGTCTCGTACGCGCAGTCGACCGATGAGACGCGCTATATTCTCAACGGCGTCTATTTCAACTTCAAGGATGGCAAGCTGGTGTTGGTGGCCACCGACGGCCGGCGACTTGCGCTGGTGGGCAAGGAAATGAGCGTACCCTCCGGCAGTGCGGGTGCGATCATCCTGCCGGCGAAGACCGTGGCCGAGCTGCTGCGCCTGCTGGGCAAGGGCGAGAAACTCAAAATCGCCTTCAACGAACGCCGGGCCGCATTCCAGATCGACACGGGCAAGGACACCAGCGGCCTGACCGACAGCATTTATCTCTTCTCCAAGGTCGTGGAAGGCAACTACCCGAATTACCAGCAGGTCATCCCCAAGGAGACACACCAGCGGATCAAACTGGAGCGCGAACTTTTCCTGCAGTGCGTGCATCGCGCCGCCCTCGTTACTTCCGAGAAATCCAACTCCGTGAAGATCAAGCTCAGCGCCAATCTGCTCGAAATCAGCGCGTCCTCACCGGATTTCGGCGAATCGCACGAATCGATGGCGATTTCCTACAGCGGCCCCGACCTGCAGGTGGCGTTCAACCCGCAGTTCGTCATGGATCCGCTCCGGGCGCTGACCAAGGACGAGGTGTTCTTCGAATTGAAGGACGAGGTCAGCCCGGGGGTCTTCAAGACGCTGGAAAGCTTCGTGTGCGTCATCATGCCGGTCCGCCTGAGCTGACCGGCGCGGGTCCGCCGCGGCCAATCACCCATGCCGGAAACACTCTCATTGTTTCTTGCCCCGTCGGTCGCGTTGTTGCTGCTCCTTTTCTACATCAACCTGCGGGTTGCGTCGCCGGTTCTGGCGATCCCAATCCGCTGGTTGCGCTGGGTTCTGTTCGCGCTTTTCGCCGCCCAGACCAACGAGCTGCTGGTCTTGGTTGACCGGCCCTTCTGGGTGGTGGCCGCCACAGTGTTCCTGCTCTGGTTCCTGCTCGAGTCCGGCTTCAACTGGCTGAAAGTGAGTGCCATCAGCCTGAGTTCAATGCCGCTCTTCCCCCGCTATGTGGTCAACAGCAGCGGCGATGAATGGCCGACGCAAAAACGGCTGCTCAAGGTGCGGGACTGGCTGCGCGAAAACCAGTTCGTCCATCTGCAGGCGTTGAAGGCCGAGCTGGGCGGAGGCATCTGGCTGCGCACCTCCGTTTATCAAAATCACGATAACACGCTGCGGCTCCACGTGCTCTTCGTGCCGCAGGAAAACGGGGCCATCACGGTCTGTTACAGTCTGGCCACCCAGGTTACCGGCAACCGGCGCTACGTGACGGATAATCTCTACATTCCCTTTGGCGGTTTCTACCCCGAAAGCTGGCAGGTCGAGCGCAGCCCGTGGCGCCGCAGTCTTCTGCGGCTGGTCGCGCGCCACCGCGCCCGGCTGGAAAAATCCGGCGAGCAGGTCCTCCCGTGGGAAATCAACCCCATCGACGACATCAACCAGCAGCAGCAGCACATGGAGATGATCAACACCGAACTCGGCTATCTGCTGCCGCATGCCGATCGCGAAGAGTTCGGCAAAATCACCCCGGAGGGCCGTTTTCGCATCTGGAAGGAAGCCTGGCTGCTTGACTATCTGGGGATAGCCGGCCGCTACCACTGACGCTCCGCAACCGGCGACACCCGGGAGTCAAAGGGTGGTTAAATGGACCCGGGGGCGGAAAAATTGCTCGTCTCGCCAGCGTTTCCGGCTAACCCGTAAGCCATGCCATTGATTGCCGTCACCGCCCTGGACAAACTCAAGACGCTCCCGCCGGACGTCTGGCTTAAGATCGTCATCGCCGTGGCCGCGGTCATCGTCGCGGTCCTGGTTTTTCGCCGGGTGATGAAAATGAACAAGATCATTGCCAGCGTGATCGTGTTTGTGGTCGTGACGGTCGTGTTTTTTTCTTGGGTCTACAACCGGAACGAGCCGAAGTTCTTGACGCCCCTCGTGGAGAAAATCGCCCCGTTCTTCCCCACGGCCGGCTCGTACAACGCCAAGCAGCAGACGGCTCCCAAGCCGTAACCCCGGAGAAAAAGGTTGGTGTTTGGCCGGTGTCGGGTAAAGTGGACGGTGTATGCCTAAAGCCCAATCCGACATCGGACTCATCGGCCTCGCTGTGATGGGTCAAAACCTCGCGCTCAACATCGCCGACCACGGCTTCCAGATCTCGGTTTACAACCGCACGACGGAAAAGACCGACAAGTTTGTCGCGGAAAACCCGAGCACGCCCGGTGGTCTCGTCGGCACAAAGACGCTGGCCGAATTTGTCCAGTCCCTCGCCAAGCCGCGCAAGATGGTCCTCCTGGTGCAGGCTGGCAAAGGCACCGACGCGGTCATCGACAGTCTCGTGCCGCTGCTGGAAACGGGCGACATTGTCATCGATGGTGGCAATGCGCTTTGGACCGACACCATCCGTCGCGAAAAAGCGCTCAAGGAAAAAGGCCTCCGTTTCATCGGCTCCGGCGTGTCGGGTGGCGAGGAAGGTGCGCGCTTCGGTCCGTCACTCATGCCGGGTGGCGAGTTCGCGGCCTGGTTGGAGTTGAAACCAATCTGGGAGGCGGTCGCCGCCAAGGTGGATGCCAAAACCGGCAAACCCATTCCGGGAGCGGCTCCCGGCAAGCCCGTCATCGGCGGAGTGCCGTGCACGACTTACATCGGCGAAAACGGCGCGGGCCACTACGTGAAAATGGTCCACAACGGCATCGAATATGGCGACATGCAGATGATCTGCGAAGCCTACGCATTGATGCAGGGCCTGCTCGGCCTCAAGGCGGCCGAGATGGGCGCGATTTTCACCGAGTGGAATACGGGTGCGCTGGACTCCTTCCTCATCGAGATCACCGCCGACATCCTCAAGCAGAAGGATCCGGTGACGAAGAAAAAGGCCTTTGTCGACATCGTCCTCGACACCGCGGGCCAGAAAGGCACCGGCAAATGGACCTCGACCAATGCCCTCGACATGGGCGTGCCGGCGCCGACCATCGCCGAGTCCGTCTTTGCCCGCTGCATTTCCGCGATCAAGGAAGAGCGCGTGGCCGCCTCGAAGATTCTCAAGGGCCCAGGGAAAAAATACCGCGGCTCTAGGAAAGCCCTCGTGCAGGCCATTCACGACGCCCTCTATTGCTCGAAGATCTGTTCCTATGCGCAAGGCTTCCAGCTCATGCGCACCGCGCAAAAGGAATACAACTGGAAGCTCAACTTCGGCGAGATTTCCCAGATCTGGCGGGGCGGTTGCATCATCCGTGCGGCGTTTCTCCAGAAAATCACCGAAGCCTACGCCCGGAACCCCAACTTAGCCAACCTGCTGCTCGATCCGTATTTCAACAAGACGGTGAAAAAGGCCCAGGCCAACTGGCGCAAGGTCGTCTCACTGGCCGCCGAATGCGGCGTGCCGGCGCCGACATTCAGTTCCTCGCTGGCCTACTACGACAGCTACCGCTCGGCCCGGCTGCCCGCCAACCTGCTGCAGGCCCAGCGCGACTACTTTGGTGCGCATACTTACGAACGCACCGACCAGCCGCGCGGCAAGTTCTTCCACGTGGACTGGCCCGAGCCCACCCGCCCGCAACTCGCGATGTGAATGCCGGAACAGAATCGTGGGGCCGATAAATTTGCATAAACGACGTTCAGTAAGAAAATATGCGCAGCGACAACGACATTTGGTTCCCTGCTAAAAAACTGGGTTACGGGTGGGGCTTACCTGTTCGCTGGCAGGGCTGGATTGTGCTTCTGCTGTATTGCATGCTCATGAGCGGGGGCATTGTGGTCCTTAACCAAACGGGGCATCCAGGTAGTGTTTTGCCATACATGACTGTGATCACGGCTGTCTTGATCGGCATTTGCACCTGGAAAGGAGAAACGTCGCGGTGGCCTTGGGATAAAGATTGAATCTTTGACGCGATGAAAAATAGACGACCGAACCAATACAATCTCCGCAGCAAACATTCCTTACGGTTCGCTTGGCTGGCCTCAACATTCGGGAAATCCAAGCTAAGAAACGCGTAGAATTTTAACTCGGCGTTAAGGTGCGCGCCGGCATTCTAATCTCGATCGGACAACTCCTGTACCCATGAAAAACATACTCTTGTTACTGGCCTTGGGCCTTATTCTGCCCATTGCGAAAGCGGATCGTCGCGACGAGGACCGCCGTGGTGAAGAACCGCGGGTGATTCTCTACCAGGACGCGGATTTCCGCGGGGATTTCCTCGTCCTTCACCCCGGGGAGGTCATCGACAACTTTTCCGGCAGGACCTTTGCCAACGGCAACTCGCTCAACGATCGCGTTTCCTCCATCCGCATCGAAGGCGGGGCCGAGGCGGTTGTGTTCGAGCAAGCCCGCTTCCACGGCCGGTCCCTGCGCGTCACGGAAAGCGTGCGCGACCTGTCCACCGTCCGGTTGAGCGAAGACCGGCGCGACCGATGGAACGACCGGATCTCCTCGATCCGGGTGGAAGGCTTCCGCCAGCGCCACGAGGAGCGGGAACGGGACAGCGACCGGATGATCCGGCTGGTTTATCTCGATCTGCTCAGGCATGAACCCGACGACAAGAGCCTGCGTTATTACCGCGGGCTGATGCTCGACCAGGGCTGGACAGAGCGCAAGGTGCGCGAGCATATCCGGCATGGCGAGGAATTCCGCCGCGACGTCGTGGACCGCATCATCCGCCAGGCGTACGAGGAGTTGCTCCGGCGCGAGCCCGACGAGCAGGGACTGCGCAATTATCGCAATGCGATGATCGAACAGGAATGGACGGAGACGCAAGTTCGCGACAGCCTCAGGCACAGTGACGAATACCGGCACAAGGTAAACGGACATTGACCCACAGCGGCGCGGGCCCGCTCCATGCCGCGGGCAACCACGCCAACAGGAGCGAACGGCTGCTACGGACGAAACACCGTCTTCCGGGTCGGTAGCGGGGTTGTTTAGGAGTGCGAAAAAGCAAGATATGCGGCGCAGCCGGGGAAAAATGTGCGATACTCCAATACCAACAAACTCCGAAAATTGGGCGGCCGCCCGATTAATCGACAGCTGGGAACCAAAGCCTTTCTGCATGAACGCTAAAATAACATTCAACATCGACAGAGCCCGTGTCTTGACCGGCATGCTCCTGGGCATGGCGCTGGGTGTGCCGCTCACGGCCCAGAACAGGCTTTATATCCAGGAAACGGACGGCAATTTTCATGCGGTGCTCAAGGTAAGCGGTGTCCGGCCATACATCACGGAGAACGGCCAGCCGGTGGCGGCCAAGGGACAGCGCTTGGCCCTTAAAAAAGTGGATGAATATCTGCCCATTTTCATCGCCATTCGCGACAAGGATTCAAGGCCGACCAATGTAAGCGTGGATTACGCAAACGTCCCCGTTAACAACGGGTTTCATTTCGGCGCGAAGTTCGAATCCGCCGATCTGTTGAAAGATGTGTACATCGTGCTCGAGATGGAGATCTCGAACGTGGGGAAGAAGATTTTTGTCTATGAAATCGGTCAACTCGACCCGCGGACGCCAAAATCTTTCTCGGCAGAATTGGCCTTGGGCCAGTACATGGGTTCCGGCCAGGTCGACGTCCATCTTTTCGTCGGCGGCAACGAAGTGTTCAACTCCGAGCAGCCCACGGCCTATCGCGAGGAGATGCTCGACCGGATGATTGCCAAGCGGATTGCCGCCGTACAGCAAGCCGCCCCCAGGCCGTTTTACGGCTCCGCCCCCGCCTATCCCGCGGCTTTGCGCAACAGCGGCCTCAAGGGCGAAGTCGTGTTATCGATGCGCATCACGCCGCGGGGTACGGTGGTTGATCCCGTGGTGGATAGCGCCACAGCGCCGCTTTTTGGTGAGGCGGCGCTGGCGGCGGTGCGGCAATGTCGATTCCTGCCGCGGGTGCAGAACGGGCAGGCCGTCGAAACCAAGATCAGCATGCCTTTCACGTTCGAGCTGCCGAAAGAAGCCCTGGCGGAAAAGAGCTGAACGCGCGGGTGCGGGGGCATGTTGAGGTTACATCGTTCAGACACCGGCAGCCGCCAGACAGCAAGCCAACCCCGGAGCCTGCTTCGGCTTGGTTTGTTTTAGGAGGGGCTTTACGCCCCGATGCTTTGGCGATATCACGGCGTAAAGCCCCGCCTACAGTTTTCTGAAGTGCCCCGGAGCAAGCTCCGGGGATCTTTACTAGCGGCCGGAATTTGAGCCGGTCCGGCGATTCTATGTCCAGGCAAGGAAGGCCGGGCGCCGGCTTGCCGGTGCGATCGATTGACACGGCTGAGAGCGGCCACGCAAGATGAACTTCTCCCCTCGTGAGCGTTGACACCCCCAAGACGACCCGAAAAACGGACCCCGCGCCGCGCGCGGCGGCAAGGATATGGCTTTACCGGGTTCTCGCCGCCACCGGCCTGCCGTGCCTGCTCTTCCTCGGTCTCGAGGGCGGCCTTCGCCTTGCGGGCTTTGGGCGATCCGCAAGCTTCCTGATACCGGACGACCAGCCCGGTTACTACCGGACGAATCCGGACTTCGTCAGCTTGTTCCTCCCGAAGAATTTTGACCTGCGTCCGCTCAACTTCCGCGTGGCCGCCCACAAGCCACCCAACACAATGCGCATAGTCGTCCTGGGTGAATCGGCGGCTCAGGGAGTCCCGGCCCCGGCCTTTGGATTTGCGGCCCAGTTGCGCGCCCAACTGCGGGCCCGATATCCGGGAAAGGAGGTTGAAGTCATCAACACGGGCATCGTGGCGATCAATTCACATGTGATCTACCGGATCGCGCGGGACATGGCGGGGTTTTCCCCTGATTTGTTTGTCGTCTACGCGGGCAATAACGAGGTCGTCGGACCGTATGGACCTGGTTGCGCCTACCTGTCGGACATGCCGCCGCTTTGGATCATCCGGCTGAGCGTCTTTGTCCGTTCCACCCGGACCGGACAGCTAATAAGCTCGTTGCTGGGCAAGCTCGCACGACACCGGCCGTCCCCGGTGGAATGGGGCGGCATGGCCATGTTTGTAAACAATGCCGTGCGCGGCGATGATCCGCGCCTGGAGGCGGTTTACCAAAACTTCGAGGCAAACCTGAGGGACATTGTCCGCGTGGCAACGGACGCTGGAGCCAAAACACTCCTGTGCACAGTCGTGTCGAATCTCAAGGACTGTGCGCCGCTGCTTTCCCTGCATCGGGCCGGGCTCTCCGCTGTGGAGCAGGCCGCATGGCAGCGGGCATTCGACAAGGGCCGGCTTGAGTGGATGCTCGGCGGAGCGGCGGCTGCGCGGGTGGACTTACTTGAGGCCCAGCGCATTGATCCGCAATTCGCCGACACGGCGTTCATGCTGGGCTCGCTTGACCTGCAAGCGGGAGAGGGCGGAGCTGCCCGACAGCATTTGTTCGAGGCCGAGCATTGGGATGCACTGCGCTTCCGGCCTGATCCGCGCATCAATGAAATCATCCGGCAAGTCGCCCACGGCAGCCCGGTCACGGCCAGGCTTCTGGACGCGGCCGTCCAGATGGGATCCGATCCGGCCTCAGAAACAGCCCCCGCCGGTCGAGAGCTGTTGTTTGAACACGTGCACTTTGACTGGGAGGGAAACTTCCAGCTGGCGCGCTTGTTGGCCCAAGGGGCGGAAGCGGCCCTCTTTGGTGACGGGCCGCAGCGTCCCTCCTGGCTTGATTCGCCCGGCTGCGCCGCGGTTCTCGCGTACACCCCGCATGCGCGCCTGACCGTGCTGCAACGGATCGCCGACATAGTCCGGAAGCCTCCCTTTACCAGCCAGCTTACCTATTGTCAGGACCAGGCGAAACTGGCGCGGGCAATCGAAAGCGCGGAGGCAGACTTTCATTCTCCGGAGACATTGCGGCGGGTGAAAGAAGTGGTGCAGGCAGCGACCGCGAGGGATCCGGAGAATCCGGCTTTGGCGGCGATCGAGGAGGAAATTGATATCGAACGGGGGGATATCGCCGAGGCGCTGGTCCAGGCGCGGCGGGCCGTCCGATTGCTACCGGCCGATCTCTCTCTCGCGGCCGACGAGGCGTCGCTCCTTGCCCAACTGGGCCGGTTTGAAGAAGCCAAGCGGATTTTGCAGCAGGCGGAGAGTGTATCCGGTGACCCGGACAAGACGGCTCCGCCATGGGCCGCTTTGTATTCGCGAATGAAGCGTTTTGCTGAGGGCCGGGCCCACCTTGATCGTGCCATCGCCCGACATCCTGCGGACCAGAAGCTCCGATTGATGCGCGGCAACCTGGCGCGAATAGCCGGGGACACCGCCGCCGCCGAGGGCGAATTTCGCGCCATCCTGGCCGATGAGCCGGGAAACCAAAATGTTCTCGAGGCGCTCGTGAGCCTGCTCGCCTTCTTGGGTGAGTCCGCGGCCATTGAGAAGGAAAGCTTGGCGACGGCGGAGCAGCAAACGAACAACCAAATGAACGACCTGCGGGTGGCAACGGTCTACGAGACACGTGGCGATGAGGCGCAAGCCGTCCGGTTTTTGATGGCCGCTGAACGAAGCGGGCCCGTGAACACGGCGATCGAACTGCGGATCGCAAGAAAGCAATACCATCTGCGGCGAGAAGATGAAATGATGATGCACCTCGCCGAGGCCAAAGGGCTCGCCGTGATCGAGGATGATGCCGAGGCAAAGGAATCGATCGGGCAGCTCATCGAGCGCATGCGGGCGGAAATGCGCCAACCCCGATGACCGCGATCCTGGGCATTTCCGCCTTTTATCACGATTCCGCCGCGGCCCTCGTGGTTGACGGCCAGATCATCGCGGCGGCCCAGGAGGAACGCTTCACGCGCCGCAAACATGACGCCGGGTTTCCGCGGCAGGCGGTCGAGTATTGTCTGCGAACGGCGGGACTCACAGCCGCGCAGCTGGACCATGTTGTCTTCTACGAAAAGCCCCTGTTGAAATTTGAGCGGCTGCTCGAAACCTACCTCGGCGTGGCGCCGGCCGGGATCCGTTCTTTCTACAAGGCGGCGCCACAGTGGGTGCATGAAAAGCTTCAGCTCACGCGGGTGATGAATGAGGGGCTCGGAGGAACCTACCAGCATCCCTATGTCTTCACCGAGCACCACGAGGCGCACGCGGCCAGCGCGTTCTTCCCCTCGCCCTTCGAGGAAGCAGCCCTGCTCACGGTCGACGGAGTTGGTGAGTGGGCCACCGCGACGCTCGGAACCGGGCGCGGCCGCTGCATCGAGCTCAGTCACGAGATGCGCTTCCCTCATTCGCTCGGATTGCTCTACTCAGCCTTCACTTATTTCTGCGGCTTCCGGGTGAACAGCGGCGAGTACAAATTGATGGGCCTGGCCCCCTACGGGACGCCACGGTATGCCGACCTGATTCTCGAGCGGCTCATCGACCTGAAGCCGGACGGTTCGTTCCGCCTCGCCCTGGAGTACTTCGATTATTGCGCCGGGCTGACCATGACTTCGCCGAAGTTTGACCGGCTGTTCGGCGGGCCGCCCCGGCGGCCGGAGGCAGCACTCACCCCACGCGAGCTGGACCTGGCCGCCTCGATCCAGCTCGTCACTGAAACCATCCTGTTGCGGATGGCGCGGCACCTCCATGCACAGACCGGTTTGAAAAACCTTTGTCTGGCTGGCGGCGTCGCGCTGAACTGCGTGGGCAACGGCCGGCTGTTGCGCGAAGGACCGTTTGAACGGATCTGGGCACAGCCGGCGGCGGGCGACGCCGGCGGAGCGCTGGGCGCGGCGCTTTTTGTCTGGTATCAACTCCTCGAAAACCCGCGCACACCCCGTGCGCCCGACGGCCAGCTGGGCTCGCTGCTGGGGCCGGAATTCTCCGGCGCAGAGATTGCGGCGGTCCTGACGGATTGCGGGGCGATCTATCAGTGCGTTGAGGACGAGGGAAACCTGTGCGAGCAGACCGCCACCCTGATTGCCGCCGGCAAGGTGGTCGGCTGGGTCCAGGGCAAAATGGAATTTGGTCCACGCGCCCTCGGCAACCGCAGCATTCTCGGCGACGCCCGCAATCCCGGCATGCAGTCCACCATGAATGTGAAGATCAAGTTCCGGGAATCATTCCGGCCCTTCGCCCCGGTGGTGCTGGCGGATCGGGCGCGGGAGTATTTCGACCTGCCGCCCGGCGCGGAAAGTCCCTACATGCTGCTCGTGGCCCCGGTGCGCGAGGAACTGCGCCGGCCCACGGACGCGACCTCGGTGGCGGGCGTCAGCCGCGTGCACGAAGTTCGCTCGGTCATCCCGGCGGTCACCCATGTCGATTACAGCGCCCGCATCCAGACCGTCGATGAAACCCGCAATCCCCGCCTGCATCGCCTGCTGCAGGCCTTTGCGCGGCAAACCGGCTGCCCGGTGATGATTAACACCAGCTTCAATGTCCGGAGCGAACCCATCGTCTGCACTCCGGCCGATGCCTACCGCTGCTTCATGGCCACGGACATGGATGTGCTGGTTATCGGTAGTTTCATCCTCCACAAGGAGCGGCAGCCCGCCGCCAGCCGGCCGGAAACCCAGGCCTACCTCGACCGGTTCGAGATCGATTAAAGACCCGCACCGCCATGTCGCTCATTCGCATCAATCACCGTCCGCCGCCACGGCAGCTGCTGGTCTTTGCGCTGGCCTGGCTGGTTTTTGTCGGATTGCTGGGACTGGTGCAATGGGTGCAGGGCCGACCGGCTGCCGCGGGCGCGTGTTGGATGGCAGGTGCAGGCGTGCCGATGGTCGGCGCCGCCTGGCCGGAGGGATTGCGCCGGCTCTATATCGGCCTTTCCTACGCGACCTATCCGATTGGACTGGTCGTTTCGTCGCTCGTGCTGGTGACGCTCTATTATGCTATCTTGACACCGATCGGGTTGATTCTACGGCTCTGCCGATACGATCCCCTCCACTGTCGGTTTGACCGCCAGGCCGCCAGCTACTGGCACCAGCGTCCGGACAGGCGCGAACCGGCCGATTATTTTCGCCAGCATTGATTCATGAACCACAAGCCAACGAACGAATTCCAGCAGAGAGCCAGCGGCAGACAGCCGGGGTTCATCGCCCAGTTTCTGGATTTCGCGCGGCATAACAAGAAATGGTGGCTGACGCCGATCATCGTGGTTTTGCTGCTCGCCGGCCTGCTCATCCTTCTCGGAGGCAGTGGCGTCGCCCCGTTCATCTACACGCTCTTCTAGGCCACGTGCCATGAAGAGCGCCAATCGTTCGGTCCAACGGCGCGCCAAACCCAGCCGAGCGCGAGGAGCGGAAAAATTTTGCGACGGCGGACAACCGGCCCAAACGGATTATTTTCCCAAGAGAAAAAGCAGCGGGACATCGACGCGCTCCCGCCAGGATTTTTCCGAATGCTCGGCACCGGGAAACTTCCGGGTGATCCAATCGCGGCCCTCGGCGTAACCTGCGGCCGTCATCACCGCGTCCATGCGCTGCTGAAAGGGTTCGTATTGGGCATCGAGGGTCGCCGTGCCGAAGGCGAAGTAAAATTTATGGGTGACTGGTGCGGGTAGGTGTTTTGCCAGATAGTCGATCACCACCCCGTCGGCCGCGGGCCAGTCGGTGGAGACGCAGCCGGCGCCGCCAAACACATCGGGGTACTCCGCGAGGGCATAAGCGGAAATTAATCCACCCATGCTCGAGCCAATCACGAAAGTGTGTGTACGGTCCGGCACGGTGCGATAGCTGCGGTCGATGGAGGGCTTGAGTTCCTCGACGAGAAACTTCAGATAGGCGTCGGACTGGATGGATGCGGCCGATATGGTTTGGACACCGGGCAGGAGGAGAACCCGGTCACCCACCACGGCTTTTTGCGGCATGTATTCGGGGAAGCGGCCCAGGCCGGTATTCCAGATCCCGACAATGATCGCCCCCGGGATCTTCCCGGTCTGCATGAGACGGACTAGCGCCTTGTCCACCTCCCAGGCGGTTTCGCCATAACTGGTGGCATAATTGAAGATATTCTGCCCGTCATGCATGTAGATCACCGGGTAGCGTTCGCGGGCGTTTTCATCGTAGCCGGGCGGCAGCCACACGTCGACCTCGCGCGGGGCGACGAGGCGGGAGGGGAACGCGAGGTGTTTCTCAATCCGCCCGGCCCCCACGATGCTGACCTGGGTCAGCGGACTGATTGTGGTGCCGGCGAGATTGTGCACGAGCACGCAATACCGGCCGGCTTGGGCGGCCCCGGCTTCCGCCACGGAATAAGTCGGGGCCGTGGCGCCGGGAATCTCTTCGCCATCGTGCAGCCATTGGTATTCGAGCGGGCCACTGCCATCGGCCTGCACCGTTAATGAGAGCGGGGTGTTCACGGGCGCGCTGAACCTGGCCGGTGCCGGCCCGACAATAACGGGAGTTTTCGCGCCCGGGATGCCGAAGGATATCTTGCCGGGCGCAACCTTGATGCCAGCAACGGCAGCGACGGCAGTGCGTCCGCGAAGGTCGTTCACCGTAGCGGTGAACGACAGTTCCTCGCCCGGCGCGAGGTCGGAGGGGGGCTGCCAAAAAATGCGGTACGGGGCGTTGTCGTCCGTGCCAAGCAATTCATGCTGGCCGGGCCGCGAAGCGCGGGACATCGCAAAGGTGACCTCCGCCACGCCGTCGCCGCCAGAGACCTCGGCGCGGATTTCCCGCCGGCTGGGAAAAGTCAGGCCGTCGATCACGGACGAAGTAAAGCCCAAGGTGGCGCCGGTGACCGGGGTCACCAACGAAATTTGCAGCGGTTCCGACCGGGAGGGAAGCGCGAACCGGGCTCGCCAGACAGCGAATTGGAGGGGTGCAACCGTGACACGCACGGCACCGGTGCCGTCAGCGGTCAGTGTCTCCTCGCCCGGGGCGTCGGGCGAGCGGGAGTCGAAGAGGCGCTCGAGGGTGGCGCCCACCGGCTGGCTCGTAGGCACCGAGGCGGTAAGCGCCGTGGTGCGAGAGTTGTTGAGCGCGATGACATATTCCACCCGTTCGCGTCGTTCGATGCGGGAAAAGGCAAACAGTCCCGGCTCGGCCGTTGGCCGGGGAATCATGGCCCCGACCCGCAAAGCCGGGTGGCGGGCCCGGAGCGCGTTGAGGCGGGCGATCAGAAGGTAAAACGGGTGTTGCTCGTCAAACTTGTCATCCGCCCCCGTCCGGGTCGTGCCGAGGAGCGGGGCATTCTTGAAATCCGGGGCTTGGGAGGCGAACATGTCCTCGCGAGCCTGCATGTCTTCGCCCCCGCGGCCGATCATCCCTTGCTCGTCGCCGTAATAAAGCACGGGCTGGCCGCGGGCGAGCAGCAGCAGGCCGTGCCCGAGTCTGACCAGATCGGCAAGCTGCGCACTTGGCGCACCAGGATTGTCCTGCTGTAAAAAATAGCCGAAGCGGCCGGCATCGTGGTTGCCAAGGAAGGTGATGGTCGAGTGGACATTGCTGTCGTGATCCGTGTAGAGATCGTCACTCGCGAAGAACGCAGCCAGGGCGGCGGCATTGCCGCCTTGCGAAACAAATTTTCGCGCCGCCGTGAAAAAGCCAAAATCCAGGGTGGTATCAAGCGGGATGGTGCCAGTGGAGAACTCACTCAGAAAAACCGGGTCGCCGGCCCCGTTGGCCGCCTCGCCGAATTGCAGAAAATCCGGGCGGCCCAGCGCGCGGGCCCGGGCGCGGATGGCCGGGCTGAAGGCCTGCCAGAATTCCGAATTTACATGCCGGACCGTGTCGATCCGGTAGCCGTCAATACCGTAGTCGAGCCAATGGCTGAAGACATCGATGAACCCCTGCACCACGCGGGGATGCTCGGTGAACACGTCGTCGAGCCCCACAAAGTCGCCGTAAATCGCGTTTTCTCCCTGAAAGGTGCTGTTGCCACGGTTGTGGTAAAGCGTGACATCGTTTAACCACGCGGGGTTCTTGATGTTTTTTTCCGCCCCGGACAAAACAGGCACATGTGGGAAACTGCGCCCGGCGGACAGGGGCGGGAAGGTGGCGGGATCATTGAGGCCGTTGTAGGCGAAGGCGTGGTCGTCGAAGGGCTGGCCTTGGGCGTCACGATACGGAACCGAGGCCTTGTCTCGGTAAGTCGTGTCGCCGTCCGCATAGTGGATGATGTCGGCGGTGTGGTTCACGACGATATCCATGTAGACCTTCAGGCCGCGGACGTGCGCCTGCCGGACGAACTCGCGGAAATCCTCATTGGTTCCCAGGTGCGGATCGATCTGCAGAAAATCTGTGATCCAGTAGCCATGATAGCCCGCTGATCCCAGTTGCATGGGATTGTTCCGAAAAGGCGGGGTGACCCAGATCGCAGTGGCGCCGAGATGTTTCAGGTAGTCGAGCCGGGCGATGAGACCGGCAAAATCACCGCCATGGAAATATCCAATGCGAGTGGGATCAAAGCCGTGCTGTTCGGCGCCCCCGGCGATGCCGCCCGTGTCATTGGCCGGCGTGCCATTGGCGAAACGATCGGTCAGGACGAAATAAAAAACCTGCCCGGCGCCAGGATGGGTGAAGCGCGGCACGCTCACCGGTGGGATTTCACCAGCAGGGACCGCGAAGACGGTCACCGCCGGCAGGCAGGCCATCAGCAACAAATGGGCAAAGGAGAGAAACGGCCGAAGCCGGCCGAACCGAGAAAGGGCCAGGAACATGGGGGAACAGGGTTTGCGCCAAGCGAACACCCGCACGGCAACGAGTCAAAGGAGACCGGAAAGACAATTCATAGACCAGCCAGACAAAACCTAAGCCATGGGTCCGCAGAAGTTAAACGGTACGAACAAGGCGCAAACCGCCGTCACCCACCACGGGTTTATCCAAGATTCTTCTGGGTCATCGCGGTTTTTTTATAGGGTTACGGGTCGCAACCCGGGACAACCGCAGGGAGATTCACTCCATCCCGCAGGGCACCCGCGTTGCCCCTGCTTCATTACCTCAAGACCCTAACGATCTGCGCAACAGACCTCCCGCCCAACCCGATTTTGCGGCGGTTTTGTGCGCAGCATTCTAAAACAAACACCCATGCACACCGTAATAAAATCAACCAGTTCGCCCGTGGGCCGTATTCGACCCATGGTAATCAGTCTGTTGGCCCTGGCCGCATCCCAATTGGCCTTTGGCCAGGCTGCCGCTCCGTCGACAGAAGTGAAAAAAGAAGACGCATCCACCAGTACACTCAAAAAAGATTCGGAAATGGTGGTCCAGTTGGAAACATTCACCGTAACAGGGGGGTTCAGCGGGAGCTTGGCGGCTGCCGCGGAGGCGAAACAGGCCAATCAATCCATCGTCGAGGTCATCGTGGCGGAAGACATCGGCAAGCTGCCCGATGTTTCCATCGCCGACTCACTGACCCGCCTGACCGGTGTAGCCGCGCAGCGCACCAATGGCCGCGCGCAGCAAATCAGCATCCGCGGTTTGACCGGGGATTTCGCCACGACCATGCTCAACGGTCGCGAGCAGGTTTCAACCGGTGAGAACCGCGGGGTGGAATTCGACCAGTATCCGGCCGAGCTGCTGAACGAAGTGGTCGTTTACAAGACTGCGGGTGCCAATCTGACCAGCCAGGGCATCGCCGGCAGCGTCGACCTAATAACCATCCAGCCGTTGAGCAAAACCGGCCGCACCATCTCGGTAAGCGCGTACTACAAGACGACGGAATTGGGGCTGTTGACTCCCGGCGTCAAGAAGAACGGCGAGAGCGCCAGCATCGCCTATATTGACCAGTTTGATGACGGCAAGGTGGGTGTAGCGCTGGGCTATGCGCACACGCTGACCCCGTTCGAGGGCCAGCAATTCCAAGCTTGGGGCTACAACGGCAATGATCCCATTACGGGAGCTGCTGAGATGACCGGCACGAAGTCCTATGTCCGCAGCAGCAATCTGACGCGCGACGGCTACATGGGGGTGTTTGAATTCAAACCGAACGAGAACATCCACAGCACTGTGGACCTCTATTACTCGAAGTTTGAGGAAAACCAGGTGCTGCGGGGCATGGAGATTCCCCTTTTCCCGACTTGGTCTCCCACGTCGCTATCGGCCGGCTACACCACCGCGAACGGCCACGTCACCCAGGGGACGTACACGGATGTGCATCCGGTGGTCCGCAATGACAGCTTCATCCGGAACGACACCCTGCTCGCCGCCGGCTGGAACCTCAAGATTGGCGAACACTCACCCTGGCCGGTGACCTTCGACGTGGGCTATTCCCGGATCAATCGCAAAGACCGGAACTTGGAGCTGTGGTCAGGCGTTTCCCCGAACAACCAGGGCCCGGGCGACACCGTGACCGTGAAGCTGGTCCCCGGCGGGATACCGGTGCTCACCAAGACCCTGGACTACACGGACACCTCCAAGCTCTTCCTGACCGATGCGGCTGGCTGGAACGGCCAAAACGTGGCGGGCGCGGGCCGGCCCGGTTATTACAAGGGCTTCACCTCTAGGGATGAGCTGGGCCAGTTCAAACTGTTTACCAAGCATGAGCTGAAGAATTTCTTCAGCGACGTGGAAATCGGGGCAGCCTACACCGATCGCTTCAAAAAGGACGGGGAAAACCCCTCCGATTTCGTTGACCTTCCCGGTACCGCGCTGACCGCCCCGTTTCCGACGAAGATCGGCACAACCGACATGAGTTTTCTGGGCATCACCGGCGGCATCGCTGCCTTTGATCCCTTCGCGGTGATAAACTCCAGCACCGTTTATTTAGAACCCAACCTTGGTACGGACTTTGTGGCCCGCCGTTACAGCATGTCCGAAAAGGTCACCCGGCCCTACGTCATGTTCGATATCGACAACAAGATTGGTGATGTGCCGGTCACGGGCAATCTGGGTCTCCAACTGAACAGCGTCGACCAGTCCTCCTCCGGCGAATCGGCCAACGGCACCACACTGACCCCGGTGACTGATGGAGCCAAATACAACGATCTCGCGCCGAGCCTGAACCTGAATTTCAAGGTGGCGGACGCGACTTACCTCCGGTTCAGCGTGGCGCGCCAGCTCGCGCGGCCCAAGATGTATGACATGAGGGCAGCGCGCTCTTGGGGCTACAATCCCGCGAATGCCACCTCGACCACCCTCTCCCAAAGCCCGTGGAGCGGCAGCGGCGGCAATCCGCTCCTCAAGCCGTGGAAGGCCAACTCCGTCGACCTCGCCTTCGACAAATACTTTAAGAACAACATGGGCTACTTCTCCCTGGCGCTGTTCCAGAAGAAGCTCCTCAACTACATCTATGAGCAGCAGTCCCTGCAGGATTTCACCGGCTATCCGGTCCTCACCGGCCCCGCTCCAGTGCTGCACCAAGGTACGATCACCACACCGGTCAACGGGCAGGGCGGCAACATCAAGGGTCTGGAGTTCACCCTTTCGCTGTCGAGTGATTTGCTCACGAACAAGGCGGTGAGAGGTTTCGGTGTGATCATGGGCGGCGCCTACACCGACAGCAGCGTCCAGCCGTGGGGCCCGGGCAACGGGACCTCGCCGATCAACGGCCTCTCGCGGAAAGTCGCCAATATCACGTTCTATTATGAGCATGGCGGTTTTTCAGCCCGGATCAGCGAGCACTACCGCTCGGATTATCGCGCCTACATCACCAACTTCGGCGTGCCGCAGCCCCAAGGCGACATCAACAACAGTGGTAACAATGGCTTTGCGACCACCCAGGCGGAAAAGCAGGTGGACGCCCAGATCAGCTACGCCCTGCAGTCTGGCTCGCTCAAGGGTCTGACCTTCTATATCCAGGCCTATAATCTGAACAACTCGCCGCTGGTGACCTTCAATAACGGCAATCCTTATGAGGTTATGAATTATCAGAAGTATGGTGCGTCCTACTCGGCGGGCGCCTCCTACAAGTTCTAACCCAAGATATGGAACTGTGAGTTAATTGAACTGCGGCCACCGGATAAATCTGGTGGCCGCATTCTTTCCCTCTGACGCACAATTCGGCCCCGGTTCGCCACCCCGATCCTCTCTTCGCTCCGCGCCAGCCGGGCTCTTTTGCGCAGCCGAACTGGTGCTCCACGGGCAGCGGGAGAATGCGGTGGTTCAACGCGGGCAACAAATCCTCATCCCCAACCGGGTTGTCTCAATCAACCTCCGGCGGAATTCCTTCAACCGGGCTTGCGCCTTTCATCCACCTTTTATGGGACCAACGCCGTCAAACTGGCTTACGACCCGCACCGCGGGTGTCCTGGCCCACATTTCCTCGTTGCCCGGCGACTACGGCATTGGCAACCTCGGGCCCGGCGCCCGGCGCTTCGTCGATTTCCTTGGTCAGGCGGGCGTCCGCTACTGGCAGATCTGCCCGGTCGGGCCCACCGGTTACGGTGACTCGCCTTATCAACTCTTCTCGGGCCGGGCGGGAAATCCCTATTTCATCGACCTTGGTGAACTGGTGGCTAACGGCTTGCTCCGGGCGGATGAAGTGGCGCCGCTCCGGCAGCTGCCGGAGGAGCGGGTGGATTACGGCCGGTTGTATGAGCAGTTTTGGACGGTGCTGGCGCGGGCGCACGACCGCTTTGTGGCCGCGGGTACTGACGAATCCAACGGCTTGGGTTCGCTGACCGAATTTTGCCGGCAAAATGCCGGCTGGCTCGAACCGTTTGCTGATTTCATGGCGCTCAAGGGGCATTTCGACGGCCGGCCTTGGACGATGTGGCCGGAAGAATTCCGGAGTTGGAGTCCGGAACTGCGGCCGACACTGCCTGATTCCGTCCAGCAGGAAAGCGACCGCCACGCCTTCTACCAATACTTGTTCTTCGGCCAATGGGACCGGTTGCGGCGCTACGCCGCGGCGCAGGGAGTTGGCATTATTGGTGACATCCCGATTTTTGTCGCCCTCGACAGCGCGGATACCTGGCAGAATCGCGCCGTTTTCCGGCTTGATCCCCACGGCCAGCCACTCGCCATTGCCGGGGTTCCGCCGGATTATTTTTCCGCCACCGGCCAGTTGTGGGGCAACCCTCTCTACGACTGGGAATATCTGGCCCGGACTGGTTACGCGTGGTGGATCGACCGGCTGCGCGCAGCATTCGGGCTTTACGACATCATCCGGTTGGACCACTTCCGCGGCTTCGACACCTATTGGGAAATCCCGGCGGGCGCACCGGATGCGCGCGGCGGCCAATGGTGCAAAGGACCGGGCCGGCCGTTTTTCGAGGCGGTGCGGCAAGCGCTACCTCAGGCGCGCATTATCGCCGAGGATCTGGGCTATATCGGGCCTGAAGTGGTGGCACTGCGGCGCGCGGTGGGGCTGCCGGGAATGAAGATCCTGCAATTTGCCTACGGCCACGACGCCAACAACGTCAATCTGCCGCATTTCTACGCGCCCGAAAGCGTCGCCTACACCGGCACGCATGATAACAACACCACGCGCGGTTGGTTGGAGAGCCTGTCTGCCAGCGATGCACGCCGGGTCGACGCCTATTTCCAACTCGGGGGCGCGCGCACAGCCTGGCCGATGATTCGCGCGGCGCTCGCCACCGTTTCCCGTCTCGCGATCATCCCGGTGCAGGATCTCCTCGACCTGCCCGCGGCCACCACCTTGAACCGACCTGGCACGGCGGAAGGCAACTGGCAGTGGCGCTACACCGACGCACAGCTCAGAAGTCTGAAGGATGAAAAGCTCGCGGAGCTGCGCGATTGGATCAGACTTTATGATCGTACGGGCAACCGCGCCCTGTGCGATTACAGCGAACCCCCGGGCGCCGACGCCCATTCCTGAACCCCATGCCGCCGCCCCCCCGCCCGCTTTCGCTCCCCGCCCTCTGGAACATGAGCTTCGGGTTCCTCGGCATCCAGTTCGGCTGGGGCCTGCAGATGGCCAACATGAGCCCGATCTACAAATACCTGGGGGCACCCGACGACCAGATCGCCAAGCTCTGGCTGGCCGCGCCCCTCACCGGATTCATCGTGCAGCCGATCATCGGGGCCATGAGCGACCGCACGTGGGGCCGGCTGGGCCGGCGGCGGCCTTATTTTCTCGTCGGCGCGATCCTCAGCTCGCTCGCCCTGCTGTTGATGCCGAATTCCGGCTCGCTGGCCGGCTGGCTCCTGCCGAGTTTGCCGAAGTTCTACATGGCGGCGGGGCTTCTCTGGATTCTGGACGCATCCATCAATGTCTCAATGGAACCCTTCCGCGCCTTCGTCGCCGACAAACTGCCGGAACAGCAACGCGGCGTGGGCTTCGCCATGCAAAGTTTCTTCATCGGGGTGGGCGCGGTGGCGGCGGGGCTGCTGCCCTACATCCTGCGAAATTGGTTTCACGTGAGCACCGAGGCAGATGGAGCGAATGGTCTGCCCGTCAACGTGAAGATCTCCTTTTACGTCGGGGCCGCCGCCTTTTTCACCGCCGTTTTGTGGACGATACTTTCCACGAAGGAGAATCCACCCGAAAACATGGAGGAATTTATTCGCAAGAAGGCGGAAAACCGCGGCCTTTGGCCTTTGTTGAAGGAGATTTTTTTGGCGCTGGTAAAAATGCCGACCACGATGCGGCGGCTGGCGCTGGTGCAGTTTTTCACCTGGCTCGGGCTGTTTTGCATGTGGATACATTTTTCCAACGCAGTGCCCGCAATCTTCGGTAGCAGCGATCCGGATTCCGATCTTTTCAAACGCGGGGCCGAATGGGCCGGGGTCTGTTACGCCGTCAAGGATGCGGTGACTTTCCTCGCCGCCTTCGGCCTCATGTGGGCGGCGCAAAAAACTGATCGCCGGTACGTCCATGGCATCTGCCTGATGCTCGGCGGACTCGGCCTGCTCGCCGTCGGCTTCATTCACGGGGAGGAACACAAATATCTGCTGCTGGGCGCGCTGGCGCTGGGCGGCGTGGCGTGGGCCTCGATTCTCTCGATGCCCTACGCGATTCTTTCCGGCGCGCTGCCGCCGGAACGGATGGGAGTATACATGGGCATCTTCAACTTCTTCATCGTGCTGCCCGAAATTCTGGCGGCGTGGTTCTTCGGCGGCCTCGTGAAAAACTACCTGCACGGCAATCTGGTCCACGCCGTGATGGCCGGCGGCGTGTTCCTATTCATCGCGGCCGCCGCGCTTATGCTCGTGCCGAAGGAAAGCGCGGCGGCCCAGGTGCGAACCTGAAGCACGCCTTGCGCTTTCTACCGGAGCTTCTCCAAAAGCGCGTGGGCTGATTTCTCCGACTCGGCAATTTGTTCACGAGTCATCTGGTCGTTCAGGGAACCGAGCAGGTCTTTGGATTGCGAAAAACCAAGCGTGCTCGAAACGACCAGCCAGGCCCGTGCCTCGACCAGGTTCCTGCTGGTCCCGGTTAGCAAAGCCACCCCGAGGTTGTACATGGAGGGGGCAAAACCCTGTTCGGCGGCTTTCCGATACCAGAGCAGCGCTTCGGTCTCATCCTTCGGGACGCCGTTGCCGGAGGCATACATCACACCAAGGCTGTTACGAGCGCGGGCAAAGCCCAGGTCAGCGGCCTTCCGATACCAGAGCGCGGCTTCGGCGCTGTCTTTCGGGACACCGGTGCCGCTGGCATACATCACGCCGAGATTGTATTGGGCTTCTGCAACATCCTGTTCGGCGGCCTTCCGATACCAGAGCGCGGCTTCGGCGCTGTCTTTCGGAAGACCGGTGCCGTTGGCATACATCACGCCGAGATTGGCTTGGGCTTCTGCGATATTCTGTTCAGCGGCCTTCCGATACCAGAGCACCGCTTCGGCACTGTCCTTTGGAACACCATCGCCGCTGGCATATAGCACCCCGAGGTTGTATTGGGCGATGGCGTCGCCCTGATCCGCCGCCTTGCGCCACCATTTTAACGCTTCGGTGCCATCCCTTGGGACGCCAATGCCCCTTGCTGACAATTCGCCAAGGCGTCTTTGTGCGTCCATGTTGCCAAGCTCAGCCGCCCCGAGAAACCATTTCGCCGCTTCTGAATTGTCCTGTCGAACGCCGTCGCCGTGTTCATACATCACGCCAAGGCTGTATTGAGCCCGGGCGTTGCCCTGTTCGGCGGCTTTGCGAAACCATGGCAGTGCCGCAGTGCTGTCTTTGGGTACCCCGACGCCGTTGGCATGCATCACGCCGAGGTTGTATTGGGCGTCAGCATCACCCTGTTCGGCGGCTTTGCGAAACCATTGCAGCGCCTCGGAAAGATCCTTCTTCACGCCGGTGCCGCGGGCATACAGCGCACCGAGGTTGTATTGGGCGGCAGCAAAACCCTGTTCCGCTGCCTTGCGGTACCAGTTCGCCGCTTCGGTGCGTTGCTTGGGGACGCCGTCGCCGTGTTCATACATCACGCCGAGGCTGTATTCAGCTTGGGCGTTGCCCTGCTCCGCGGCTTTGCGAAACCACGTCAAGGCCTCGGTTTTGTCCAGGACACCGGTGTAACCCATGCTGTAGGCGGTTCCCAATTCTGCCTGAGCCGCAGGGTCTCCTTGCACTGCTTTTGTCCGTAGTTTTGCAAGATCCGCAGGGGCATAGGATGCGGCATACAGGGCCACGGGGATGAGCAACACCGCGACATGCAGAAAGCGCTTCATGATGAACTTCGCCAGTAATTTTTGTGCGCCCCCCTCCAGGAGCAAATGAAAAAGCCCGCCCATGCGCGACACGTCCCGGGAGTCATCCCGGGAAATCCTGTGCATGAGTCGCGCGTTGAACACTTCGTTTCGCGCACCAGAACACTCAGGCATGCGCTTGCTTTCTATCCTGAGCGGGCCGGTCTGATTGCCGGACCGGATTTGTCCAGCGGCTGGCCGTGGGTGAAGTCCAGCCGGTCGAAATACACGGTCTTGGGCTGGGACTCGCGCTGGGAACGATGCGCATCCAGTTGCATCCGGTACTCCTGCGGCGTCAGATCCTTGTGCTGCTTGAACACCCGCGCAAAATAGGCCGGATCAGCAAAGCCGCAGGCATAGGCAATCTCCGAAACATTGAGCGAAGTGGTTTCCAGGGCGAGGACGGCGCCATCGATGCGGATGCGCTGGATGTAATGCGTGAGACGCTCCTTGGTTTCCGTGTGGAAAAGGTGGGAAAGGTAGTCGGGGGAACAGGCGAGCAATTCCGCAATATATTGGACGCGCAGACTGGGGTTGGCGAATTGCTCGCGCACGATGCATTTCGCCTGAAAGACCTTGCCGATGTCGCTGTTGAGCTGACCGGTGCCCGCCTCGACGATGTTGCGGAAGAGCCCGAGGGTGGCGATAAGCAGTCCCTTCAGCACCGCGGTCCGGGCCGGACCCTGCATATTGAAAGTCTGGGCGAGGCTGTTGGCCAAGGTCAGAAAGACATCCAGATTAGGGGCATCGAAAAACTCGATCACCTCGATATCCGGGCGGTGCGGCCGGGCCTCGTGGGCGAAGTGCAGGCTGAGAGTGTTGTTGTAGAAGCCGGCGACCAGGTTGCGGAACGGCCGCAGGGTCTCGGCGTGCACGATCTCGCCATGCGGCACCCCGGCGGGAATAACACAAAGCTCATCCGGATTCAGGGTGAAGGATTCCCGCGGGAACTGGAAATCCGTCCGCCCCTGCAACTGGAGAAAAAGCTCCGGCCGGTAATGATAGTGCATCCCGCGAAGTTTTTGTGCGGGCTTTACTTCGTGCGGCACCCGCAGATGCAACCGGTCATGCTCCGCCAGCTTGATGGCACGGTCGAAAACCTCCCGCATTTCCGCGCGGTTTTGCGCGCTCATCGAGCGGGCGGTGAAAAGGGCGAGGGGGGCGCCAGGAGCAGACATGGAGCGAAGCCGGGAAAGCCAGCGGGGTTGATGAAAAGAATGTGTCCCAATGGCGGAAACACAAACGGCAAATGGGTCTCCCCTGGTCAGGCGCTCAATGCCGCACCGGCCATCGGGTCTCCCCGAAGTCGAGGACGACGAAATCCGTCCCGGCCACGGCATGGGCCAGGCGCGCTGCGGCCAGTGCCTGCGGCGGCGCATCAATGGCTTCATCCGTGAGTTGAAACGTGCCGAAATGCATGCCGATGCTCTGACGGGCTCCAAGGGCAAGATGGGCGCGGACCGCCTCATCCGGGTTCATGTGCACGGACTCCATGAACCAGCGAGGCTCATATGCCCCGATGGGAATCAGCGCCAGATCAAGCGTGCCAAGCCGCGAGCCAATCTCCTTGAACCCGCCCAAAAAACCGGAGTCACCGGCAAAATAAATCCGGCCGGCGGCAGTCTTCAGCACGAAACCACCCCAGAGTGTTTTGCAGCGGTTCCAGGGCCAGCGGGCGGCAAAATGCTGCGCCGGCGTGCATACGACTTCCAGTTCCGGCTTGGAACGGTGCGACTGCCACCAGTCGAGTTCGGCAACATTCCCCACCCCGCGGGTTTCCAGCCAGGCCTTGTTGCCCAGGGTTGTGATAATCAACGGGCGGTGTGCCTGCGCCAGCCAGCGCAACGACGGCAGATCGAGGTGATCATAGTGATTGTGGCTTACCAGCACTACATCGATCCGCGGCAGATGCTCGAGCGACAGAGCCGGGGGCCGCACCCGTTTGGGGCCGGTCCACGAAAACGGCCCTGCCCGGCTTGAGAAAATCGGGTCGGTCAGGACATTCAGGCCCGAAAATTGCAACAGAAAGGTCGAGTGCCCGATGAAAGTCACGGCGACCTGATCAGCCGGCACCTCAACCGGCAGCCGGGGCTCGGCCGGTACCGGAACTGACGCTGGCCATCGCGTCCCTTGCCCCAGGAACAGGCGCTGATACCACCATTTTGGTAAAGCTGAGAAAGACCGCGCCTGTTGCTGGCCGGCGGGATTGAAAAAGCGCCGGCCGTCACAATGGTCGCTGACCGGAAAAGGCGGATTCATGGTCGGTTTGGTGGTGGGGCGCTTGCCCGCAAGCACCCGGAGGAAAGCTGTTGGTGTCAGCGGCCCTACCCGAGTTTCCGCCGCGCCTGGGCCCAAAAGGCCAGCAAGGCGCGGAAGTCCTGCTCTTTGCTGCCACTATGGATTACATAGTCGTAGGAATTTCGTTCACCCAGTTCGAGTTCGGCGGTCCGGAGCCGGCGGGCGATCTCCTCCTCGCTGTCCGTGCCGCGGTATTGCAGCCGTTCGCGCAGCACCTCAAATGAATCAGGCGCGACAAAGACCGTCACCAGGCGCGATGGGAAAAGCCCGAGCCGGGCGGCGGCGGCCCGGATGCTCCGCACCCCCTGCACATCAATGTTCATGACCAGACTGGTGTGGGGCAGTCGGTCGAGCACGGCGGATTTCAGGGTGCCGTAACGATATTTCTGGTGGACGCAGGCCCACTCGAGAAATTCCCCGGCGGCGAGTTTTTCATCGAATTGTTTTTCGCTCAGGAAATGGTAGTCGCGGTCCTGGACCTCGCCCACCCGTGGCGGCCGCGTGGTGGCGGTGATGACCCGCTCGAAACCGGGCACCTCGGCCACGAGCCGGTCGCACAACGTGCTTTTACCCACCCCGGCCGGCCCGGCGAGAAGCAGCAGCACGGTTAACGGCTGGGCGGGGGCGGCCATGGTTCAATACGTAAAGGCAACCGCGGAAGTCGCGAGGCCATAGAAAAGCAGGAGGGCGCCGGCCAGCCGGGTCCGGCCCGGGGTCCGGAACAGCCAGTCGAAAAAATCGCGCAGCCGGTAGGGTGCCGCGGCCAGATACAGCGCGGCGGTCAATGCGGTGTAAACGGCGACCACCATCAGCAACCGTTGCGGATGCTGATATTCCATGTAAGCGGCGTAGAGCAGCGGTTCGGCCGCCAGCAGCATCAGCACACATAGCCCGCGCACGGCGAGAAAATCCGGGGTGTAAATGAAGGCCAGCACCGCCAGCACGGCGAAACCCAACATGACCGGCTGGGGGGTCTTGAAAAAAATCAGATCGGACTCCCCAAGGAGGGAGAGGCGCCACAGGAACCAGGCTGAACCGGCGCCAAAGAAGAGCCAGGCACCCGATTTGGAACGCGGCACGGCACGGGCGGAAGCACCGATGCGTGGGTCGTTCCACAAAAGCAGCGCCCCCAACAGGGCGAGAAATAATCCGGGCAGAAGGGTGGCGAGGAAAAGACTCATAAAGGAGGAGACAGGACCACGGAATACACAGAATACACGGAAGAAAAGGAATTCAAATCAACCCGGACCGTGGGTTTGGTGGGCAGAGACCGGTTCCAGCCCGGCCAGTTCCAGTTCACCATAAAGCACGGCAGTGGAGGCACGGGTAATTTTTACCGGAACCAATTCTCCCACCAGCCGTTCATGGCCGGCGAAGTGGACGATGCGGTTTCCGCGGGTCCGGCCCGTGTAGCGCAGGCCTTTCTTGTCAGGGCCCTCCACCAGCACCTCCTGGGTCGTGCCGAGCAGCAAGGCGTTCCGCCGGTTGGAATTTTCCTTGAGGATTTCCAGCAGGATCTGATTTCGCTCCTCTTTCACCTCGTCGGGCACCTGACCGCCCATCACCGCGGCGGGCGTGCCGGTGCGGATGGAATATTTGAAAATATAAGCCATGTCGTAGTTGCAGAGCTCGAACAACTCGCGGGTCCGGGTAAAATCCTCCCCGGTCTCGCCGGGAAAACCGACGATGATGTCCGTCGAGAAATACATGTCCGGCCGCACGGCGCGCAGAGCATCCACGATCTGCCGGTAACGTTCGCGGGTGTAGGGCCGGTTCATCGCCTGCAAGATGCGGTTTGACCCCGACTGCAGCGGCAGGTGGACGTATTCACAGAGTTTTTCCAACCGGCCATAGGCGGCGATGAGATCCTCCTTGAACCCGCGGGGATGTGGCGAAGTGAACCTGATTCGCCGGATGCCAGGAATGGCATTCACCCGCTCCAGCAGTTGCACAAAGGGCGTAACACCGCCGGAGTGGACGTAATCTCGACGACCGTAACTGGTGACGATCTGGCCCAGGAGAGTGATTTCACGGACGCCGCGTTCGGCCAGCTCCGCACACTCGCGCACAATCTCGTCCATTGGTCGCGAGCGTTCGTCGCCGCGGGTTTTTGGCACGATGCAAAAGGAGCAATCCATGTTGCAACCCTGCTGGATGGAAACAAAGGCCGACACCTGTTTTTCTTCCAGCACATGATCACGGATGGTGTTCTGCGAACCGGCCTCCTCCGCGAGATCCACGATTGTTTCGCCGATGGGCGTGCCGGCGGCTTGGGCGGCGCGCAAGTTGTCGAGATAGTCCGGCACCTGATGGAATTTCTGCGTCCCGACGATCAGGTCCACATCGGGCAGACGATCCAGCAACCCGGCGCCGTGGTTTTGGGCCATGCACCCCAGGATGCCCAGGATAAAATCGGGCTGCTTTTTCTTGCGCACGGAGAGATAGCCGGCCTTGCCGATGGCCTTCTGTTCGGCAGCATCGCGCACACTGCAGGTATTGAGCAGCAGGATGTCGCAATTGTCCTCATCCGCCACCATGCGGTACCCGCGGGCACGCAACAGGGCCGCCACCGCCTCGCTGTCGCGTTCGTTCATCTGGCACCCGTAGGTTTTGATGTGCACACGGTTCATGGGGAGAAGCGCAGCTAAGTAGCCTTCCGTCCCGCCGGGTCAACGAGGATTCCCGCTCCAGACCCACCGCAGGCGGGTAACTTTCGCAAGCCCGCCGTGTCTTCACCTTTATGAAACTGCACCAATGCTGGAGCCTCGGCCTGCTGGGTGCGGCGTTCGCGACGGTCGCAGAGCCGCCCAAGCCCGGACCGCCGGCGCGGGACGAGCCCTCGCCGGACGAAGTTTACCAATCCGGCAAGGAATTGTTCGATGCGTTGGCTCCGGCCGAAATCAAGGAGCAGTTTGAGTTTCCGGACCTGGCGAAGTGGGACGACTTTGCGGCCCGCCTGCAGCAGGCACTTGAGAGCAACCAGCTCGAGGCACTGGCTCAGTTTGAACCTGAAGCGCGGGAGGTTTTAACGACCCTGCGGGCACTGCCCGGAAATGAAGATTACATCGACTGGTTGGAAGAGCGGCTAGATTACATCGAGGTGGCAAAACAAGCCACCCAACACCCACCGCCGGTTCACCCCGGGCATCTTCCTGCGCAAGTAATACCCTATTACGATCTCTGGCTGCAGCGGCTGCAGGGGAGGCCGAGGCCAGCCGGGGCTGATCAACTTATTCCCGTGTTGAGTGCGGTGTTCACCGCCGCCGGCCTGCCCGCCGGCCTGGTGTGGCTGGCCGAGGTGGAATCAACACTCAATCCAACGGCGCACAGCCCTTCCGGCGCGCGTGGCCTGTTTCAACTGATGCCCGGCACCGCCCGCGAGTTGGGCCTGAGCACTTTGTTGCCCGACGAGCGCACCGATCCGAAAAAATCCGCCCAAGCCGCCGCCCGGCTGTTGCGTAGCCTGCACGCGAAATTCGGCGACTGGCCACTTGCCCTCGCAGCCTACAACGCCGGCGCCGGTCGCGTGCAGCGCACCCTCGAAAAACAACGGGCCGGGACCTATGCGGAAATTGCGTCTGCGCTTCCCGCGGAAACGCGCATGTACGTGCCAAAGGTGTTGGCGACGCTCATGGTGCGGGCAAATCTGTCCCTGTTGGAACCAGCCCTGGTTCGGTAACGCGGTTCGGTCCACCGGGCTGCGGGAAGAATTGCTGCCACAGCAGAATCGCATCGCCTCGGCGAGGGAGTTTACTTTGCTGGCACCAATATGGGCTCCTCCGACCAAGTTCCCGAAAAAAAATCACTCACGGGCAGTGTCCTGCCCCTCTTGACCGCAGCCCGCGAAAAATTGCAGGCCGGCGACCTGCCGGGGGCCATGGCCATTTATGAGCAGGTTCTGGTCGGCGCGGCCGACCGGTCCGATGTGTTGATGACGGTCTCCGCCGATCTCGGCACCACCGGGCATGTGCGTGAGGTCATCGAACTGCTGGCCCCGATCTATGACGTCCAAAAACACGGCGCGGCGGCCGGACTCAATCTCCTGCAGGCTTTTCTTGCCACCCGCAACGCCGAGGCGGCCCAACACCTGCTTGATCTGCTGTTTTCACTGCAACGGCCGGAACTGGAGGGCCGCCTGATCGGGTTCTCCAAAGCCATCACGGAGCTTTTTGTCAGCGAAAACGAGGCCAGTGAACTGGAGGTGCCGGAAAAAAAGATCAGTCTCGTCACAATCAGCAAACCCATCTGGGCGTACGGGCTGGAGGCGTTGCACGAACGGATTCTCCCGCGCTTGGAGGGGCGGTTGCGCCGCGTGGCCTTTGCCCAGCTGACGCTGCCGGGGCAGCCCGACATTCTGGAACGGGCCGCCCGGCCCGAGGACGAGCAGGGCCGGCTGACACGCGCCATTGCGCTCTGGCTGGCGGAAACCTTCGCGCATAGCGCCGGCTACGATGCGGTCACGGCCATCGGGCTGATGGCCCAGGAACACTATGCCTTGTTCCCGATCGAGTGGACGGTGGACAATCTTCGCAAGCTCAACGAAATCGGCGGGGCGGGTCTGGATTACATCGTGACCGGTGCGCTGCGGGCGCATCACGCCGACTACGAGCTGAGCCTGCGCATCTGGGAAGTGAAGAAATACCGCGAGCTGAAATCCTTCGCCATCGGTTACACCCCGGCCACGGCGAACGAGGCGTTGCTCAAGATTCACGGCCAGATGCGCGCCTACATGGAATGGTCGGCGCTGCCGGCGGGAAACGGCCTCGCCTATGTGCCACCCGTCGATCCTTTCGCCTACCTGCAGGCGCTGGGCGCCTCAGTTTCACTTTTCCTGGCGGGCAAAGGCCTGTTGCCTGCGGCGCAGATGCAGTTGGATGCGGCCCCATTTGTCCAGGCGGCCCGGACAAATTCCGACGATCCCCGCGCGCAGCTCGCGCTCGTGACGGCATTGCTGCGACTCAAGGCGCTGGGGGCCGCACCGGATGAAGCCGCCCTGGCACACGCGCGGGCCTGGCTGGCATCCGCCGCTGCCTCCGCAGCGGGCATAACCGGCGTGGAATTGTAGA
>CAZBLQ010000006.1:0-16539 GCA_964492635.1 uncultured Oleiharenicola sp. | reverse complement strand
GATGGTGCTGGCGACGATAATAGACGATCCCAAGCAGGTCACTCGCCGACAGATGGAAAGATGGGTACGCAGCTGTGATAACTGGGCCCAGACCGATGCTTGCGCGTTTCTCTTTGATCGTACGGAATTCGCGGAAGAGAAAGCCCGCGCATGGAGCAACCGGAACGCGGAATTTGTAAAGCGCAGCGGTTTTGCCCTGATGGCGGGCCTGGCCGTGCACCGGAAGGAACTGCCTGACCGGGTGTTTCTCCGTTTCCTTCCGGTGATCGCACGCGAAGCGGCAGATGGCAGGAATTTTGTGAAGAAAGCCGTCAACTGGGCCCTGCGGCAGATTGGCAAACGCAACCCGCGCCTCCGCCGTGCGGCGGTGGCCGAGGCGAAGCGCATCTTGAAGCTCGACTCAACGGCGGCACGCTGGATCGCCCGCGACGCCTTGCGTGAGTTTAAAGAAAAGGCCCGGCAGAAAGCCGGGCCCTTGGAGGTGAACAAAAAGAATAAAGGACGCCAGCTTATGGATGCTTGGCGTTGAAATAGCTGATGAAGTCCGCCGTCAGATCAAGCTCGGGCTTGGCGTCGAGCAGTGCATCGCTTAGCTTGGCGGCGTCGAAAAGCATGCCGATGTCACGTTCCTTGGCAAAAGCGCGCAATTCCTTGCCAATATCGTTGGCGACCGGGACTTGGATTTCCTGCGCCCGCTTGTTGTAGGCTTCCTGGGCGGCCTGCTGTCTGCCCGTCAAGTCTTGCTGCAGACGCTGGCCCTCCGCCTGTTTCTCGGCGATCGCCTTGGCGTTGGCCACGGGATCGGCGCCCAGTTTGTTGAGCTCGGCGGCGAGGGTCCGGAGCTTTTCACCGAGCAGGGAAAGCTCGCTCTGGGTGCCGCTGAATTCCAGCTCCAGCTTCTGGGCGGCGCGCACCAGTTGCTTGATGCCGGTGTTGGGGTCGATAAAGCCGCTGCTGTTGACATAGGCCACGCGGGCATTCTCAACGAGCTTGACGACAGACTGGGTTTTGGGCTGGGCCGGCAGGGAGGCGGTCACTGTGGCGGCGAGCAGGGGCAGAAGGAGCAGGCGAAAGGATTTCATGGAAGAAAGGACGGTAGGCGGAGCCCGAAGATTGGCAAAGTCTAAATGGCCGGCAAGTGGTGCGCGGCCAAACCCCCCCACTTTCCGTGCCCGAAATCAAACCGGGCAGATCCCCGACCCCGAACAAATGCGCCCAAACCCAAGTGAGAGACCTTGGCAACACACCAGGGGAGGGAATCGGAACTTACGCCCGCTTTTTTCCTGTTGCCTGGTCACCGCGTATCTCCTCTTCCATTACCCAATGATGCAAGGCAGCAAACTCCTTGAAACAATCCGCACACTCCCGCCCGGGGGAGGCGCGGCGGTCGTCTTACGGCACGCGGCGCGCTTTCCCATCGCCGATCCGAGCGAACCGACCCTCGCGGAAATCACTCCGGCGGGAGCAGCAGCGGCCGAATCTTTTGGTGCGCAAATCACCGGATTCGATGAACTGCGGATTTTCCACAGCCCGGTCAAACGCTGCGCACAGACGGCGGAGAACATTGCACGTGGGGCCGGCCGTGCCGGGCTCAGGGTCAATCTCGTCGGGGCGCACGCAACACTCGGCGTCGACTACATCAAGGACCCGGTGGAGGTTGGCCGAATGAACACACTGCATGGGGAGAAATTTGTCCGTCTGTGGTTTTCCGGCCGGGTTCCCGAAGCGGCCATTCTCCCGGCGGTCCGGATTGCGACCGCCAAAGTGAATTTCCTCGCCGAGCGGCTGAAGGAACCAGGCAAACGCGGTCGCCGTCTCGATCTGCACGTCACACACGATTGGAATGTGATCATCCTCCGGGAACTCATGTTGAACGTGCGTCACGAGGAAGCTGGCTGGTTGAACTACCTCGATGGCGTGGCCATCTCCTGGCAGGCCGGCGACCTGCGGGCGGTTTATCGCGACCGCACGGTGGTCCGACCCTTGCCGTGGAGATTCGATTGAGCCGGGCCTGGGACGATTACTTGGCTGCGGCCAAAACGAAAGTGGTGGCTGGCAGCCCCGGGGCAGTAACAGTGACGCGGGTTTCCCCCGCTGACGCGGTTCGCTGCACCGTGGCGAGGAGCCGGCCGCGGAAGGCATCGCGGGTGGCAACCTTGAAGAGCCCGCCGTAGTCGAGATCGCCGGTGTCGAGGCCGATGAGTTTGGCGGGGCCTTCGATCTGGACGGTGACGGGATTTTTCGCGTCGGGCACGGTGAGGCCGGCGGCGTCGACGACAGTGATTTCGTAGACCGCGACATTGTTCGCGACGGGCATCGGCATGGGCGTGATCTGCACGCGGGCGGCGGCGCTGGCGGTGCGGAGTTCGTTGGTGGCGACTTTTTGGCCGGCGCGGTAGGCGACGGCGGAGAGCACGCCGGGCGCGTAGGGCACGGTCCATTCGCTCAGGTAGACATCGTGCGAGACGGGGTGACGACCGAGGGAGGCGTTGTTGAGGAAGAGCTCGACCTCGTCGCAATTCGTGACGGCGCGGACTGAGAGCAGGGCGCCGACGGTCCAGTTCCAGTGCATGTAGGAGGGCGCGGGGCGCCAGGGTGACTCGGGTTTTTCGCTGGAGAGCACGGAAAGTTGGAGCACGGGGTCGTCGTGCCAGTAGGCGGCGCGGCGGTAGAACTCGGGCTTCTTGCCGCCGGCGAGATCGAGGAAGCCGGAACCGGAGCCGCGGCGCGGGAACGCATGCGACTCGCCGAGGTAGTCGATGCCGGTCCAGATGAACTCGCCGATCACGTAGTCGTGGTCGCGCACGCCAAGCCAGTTGTGCACTTGGTTGCTGGTTTCAGTGCCGAACATGAGACGGTGTGGGAAGCGCTCACGCTCAGGGACATAGGTCTGCTCCTTGTAGATGCGGTCGATGTAGTTATAGCCCATCAGATCGAGCTGGTCCATGAAGCCGTTGCGGGATGAAACGAAGGACTGGTCGCAGGCAGAGGTGGCGAGCCGCGTGGGATCCTCCTCGTGGCAGATGTCGACGAGCTTTCTCGCCATCTTCCAGCCATCGTTGTCGAACTGGTTGGGGATCTCGTTGCCGATGCTGTAGAAGACGATGCTCGGATGATTTCGGTCGCGGCGAAGCATGGCGCGCAGATCGGTCTCATGCCACTGGTTGAAATAGAGATGGTAACCGAACTTTGCCTTGCCGCGGGGATCCTCGGTATAGTTGTGGGTCCAGTCGCGGTTCCATTCGTCGAAGGCCTCGTCGAAAACGTAGAAGCCGAGCTGGTCGCAAAGATCGTAGAATTCCGGTGCGAACGGGTGGTGGCTGGGGCGAATGGCGTTGCAGCCCATCTCCTTCAGGCGAGCGAGGCGCGCGGCCCAGACGCCGACCGGGACGGCGTTGCCGAAGGAGGCGGCGTCCTGGTGAATGCAGACGCCTTTGAGTTTGGTGGGCTGGCCGTTGACGAGCAGACCGCGGTCGGGGTCGAACGTGAGCTGGCGGATGCCGAAGGTGGTGGACGTTTCGTCGAGCGTGCGGCCGTCGAGTGAGAGCGTGGCGCGGAGGCGGTAGAGCACAGGCGTGTGCTCGGACCAGAGCTGCGGCTTCGGCACGGTGAGCCACTGCTGGGCGCGCTGGCCGGCCTGCTGGCTGACGAGGGTGAGGGTTGACTCGGTGCTCACGAGCTCGGTGCCATCGGGTGCAAGGACGGTGCTGCGGAGAACGAGGTCGCGTTTCACCGGCTTCACTTTCCAGGCGTCCTTGAGCCAGGCCTGACGCTCCTCCTCGGTGAAAAAATGCGCGTCGATGATCGCGTCGGTTTCGACGATCGCCTGTTCGGCGTTGATCTGCGGCGTCGAGACGCGGAGGCCGCCATCGAGCCGGAAGTGCGTGTAGCCGGTGGCGATGAGCCGGACGTGGCGGTAGATGCCGGCTCCGGTGTACCAGCGCGTCGAAGGCTCGGCGGAATCGTCAACGCGGACGGCGAGGACGTTGGGCGTGCCGTCGGTCTTGAGATATTCGGTGAGATCGTAGCGGAAGCCGATGAAACCGTAGGGCCGGCGGCCGAGGAACTGGCCGTTGATCCAGACGTCGCTGTTCATGTACACACCGTCGAACTCGGCGACGACCTTCTTGCCGGAGATCGTGGCGGGGAGCGAAAAGCTCTTCCGGTACCAGCCGATGCCGTGGACGAAGAAACCCGATTCTTTTTCGCCGTCGGGCGGCGGGTTGAACGCGCCCTCGATGCTCCAGTCGTGCGGCACATCGAGCGTACGCCAGCTCGAGTCATCGAACGTGGGTTGCTTTGCGGCCGCGTCGTCTCCGAGGCGGAAGCGCCAGCCCGTGTCAAAAGGGATGATTTCCCTCGGGCTGGGTGCGGGTTCGGCGGCGGCCAGGGCGGCGGCAGCGGAGCAGAGCAAAGCGCCGAGATTGAAAACGTGCCGGAACGAGGCGAAGGGGATACGATTCAACATAACAACAGGGTTGGGGGTGAACTGGGTTTGAGAAAGCAACACGATAGCATGGAGCGGCCAAATGAGCGGAAAACGGAAAAAGCGGCGGAATTGAACGGCCGTCCCGGCGTTTTCTCAATCTTCAATCTACCGAGGGTGCCACCGTCAAAGAACGCTGCTATGTCACCAGGGGTGCGCCGTGTGTTGGGCCGGACTCAGCCGACGGGCTTGTTGTCAGTTGTTGCCAGCTGGCCGCAACCCGCGGCGATGTCGATGCCACGACGCTGCCGCACGGTGCAAGGCAAGCCGTACTCCGCCAAAATTTGCTGGAAATGCCGGGCAGACTCGCGGCCGGTTGGTTCGCCCGCGTAGCCGGCGGTCGGGTTGAGTGGGATCAGGTTAACTTGCGCCTGCTGGCCGCGCAGCAGACGCCCGACAGCATGCGCGGTTTCCGCCGAATCATTTTTCCCCTCGATCAGCGTCCATTCGTAGAAAATCCGCCGTTCCTGTCTGGCGATGTAGTAGCGGCAGGCCGCCATCAACTCGTCCAGCGGCCACTTCTTTGCGACGGGCACGAGGACGGCGCGCTCCTCCTGCGTGGCGCCATGCAATGAAACGGCCAGGTGGACCGGTCGCGCTTCGTCGGCCAGCCGGATGATGCCGGGCACGACACCGACGGTGCTGAGGGTGATTTTCCTGGCGCCGACGGCCAGCCCGGCCGGATCGCACAGAATGTCAATCGCCGTCATCACGGCGTCGTAATTGTGCAATGGCTCGCCCATCCCCATGAGCACGATGTTGCGCAGCCGCTCATGGCGGCTGTGCGGCGAGAGGCTGTGCGGCTGAGCCAGCGCGGCCCCGGTTTCGCTGCCTCGCAGGGCTGCATCGACATGCAAGGCTTGGGCGACGATCTCGCCGGGAGTGAGATGGCGCACAAAGCCCATCTGCCCGGTGGCGCAGAATACGCAACCCATGGCGCAGCCAGCCTGGCTGCTGATGCACGCCGTCACGCGGCCGGTGTAACGCATCAGTACGGTCTCGATCCGGCGGTCATCGGGGAGTGAAAGGAGATACTTGTGGGTAAAGCCGTCGCTGCTCTGTTGTTCCGAGGCAACCGGCAGGCGAACCAGACAAAGTTCACTCTCGGCCTTGGCGCGAAAACGCGCGGGCAGCTCCGGCATTTCCGCCCAGCTTTCAACGCCCTCACGGTAGGCATAGGCCCACAACCGCGCGGCGTGAACCGGCGTGAACCCCCAGCGCACGGCGAGCGCGAGCAGTTCGGCGCGGGTCAGGTCATAGAAGTTGACAGGCGTGGCGGGCACGTTGGTTCGGCTAGGGTGGGAACGGCTTCGCGCCGAGACAAGTCGGGGCGTAAAGCCCCTCCCACACAAGGCGAGTCTTCGGTTTGCCATGGATAAACAACACTGGCTAGCCTCCACTCATGACAAAGAAGGTCATCCTGGCGGGAGGCAGCGGGTTCATTGGGCAGGCGCTTGCCCGATTCTTGGCAGACGAGGGTTGGGAACCGGTCATTCTCACCCGGACACTGCGCGACAAGCCCGATTTTCGTGAGGTCGCCTGGAACGGCGAAACCGGCGGCGCGTGGGCGGGGGAGCTCGAGGGCGCGGCCGCGGTCGTCAATCTCGCCGGACGTTCCATCAACTGTGTCCACACATTGGCGAACAGCCGGGAAATCCTTGAATCGCGCGTAAACGCCGTGCGTGCCCTCGGCAAGGGTTATGCCCGCGCCAAAAATCCACCGCCGGTCTGGGTGCAATGCAGTGCGGCGGGCATTTACGGCAATGCGGGCGACCGGCTGTGCGACGAGTCGCTGCCGCCGGGCCCGGGTTTTCTGGCCGAGGTCTGCCGCCATTGGGAGGAGGCTTTGGGCAGGCTGGAACTGCCGGACGTGCGGCGGGTGGTCCTTCGCATCGGCTTGGTGCTCGACCGCGAAGCCGGGGCATTCCCCCCGCTGGCCAGGCTTGCCCGATGTTATCTGGGCGGGGCGGCGGGCAGCGGCCGGCAATATATCAGTTGGGTTCACCTTGAGGATTTGGTCCGCATCTTTGCCGCGGTGCTGGCGCAGCCGCAACTCACCGGAGCCTGTAATGCCTGTGCACCGGGCCCGGTGACCAATGCCGAGTTCATGCGCGAACTGCGCTCGGCGCTTGGACGACCCTGGTGTCCCGCCGCGCCGGAATTTGCGGTCCGGTTTGTTGCGCGTCATCTGCTAAAAACGGAAGGAAACCTGGTGCTATATGGTCAACGCTGCGTGCCACAGCGACTGCTCGCCGCCGGGTTCGGCTTCAGGTACAGCCAGTTGCCGGGCGCTCTGGCGGATCTGGTGAAACGCGCGTGAAAGCAGCCAGCCCGCGCACAGCGCGGGCATCCAAGTGTGCCCCAACCACACCCCGCCCTGACGGGCACCCCTCTATCGAGGGGATTTTCCGCCAGCGCCACCTGAAATCCCCTCTATCAAGAGGGGTGCCCGGCTTGCCTCGACGAAGCTTGGCGAAGGCGGGAGCGCCGGGGTGTGTGGCCTGATCTTAAAGGAATCGCGCTAGACAGAATATTTGCTCTTGGCCGGTTCGCAGGGCGACATGCCTTCGTAATTATGCACCGATCCTGCCGTGTCGGCCCACAGCGGCAGGTTGTTGTCCCGCGCCCGGCGGGTCTGGATGATCTCACCCTGCACTTCGTTTTCGCGGGCGTGCATCATCAGGCGGTTGAGTGCGGTGTAGAGCACATCCTCGGGTTTAACCTTCAGAGCTTCGGCCAAACGAACGATGGGGGCGGATTCCGCCTCGTCGAGATGGAGTTTTATGTTCATGGGGTTTCGCTCCTTTTTGGGGTGTGTGGTACGATAACCCGAAACCCGAGCCGGGACTGCGCAGATTTTGTCCAACACTGGGCGCAGGCCCGTCCGCGGCGCGTTGCTTTTTACCCCCGGGGCGTCACGCTCGCGGGATGATTGAATGGGGCGAAAAATTTCTGCGGGCCTTCATCCCGTTGTTTGTCGCCATCGACCCCGTCGGGCTGGCGGCGATTTTTCTCGGACTCGGGCAGGACGTCGACCCGGCCCGGCGCCAGAAAATAGCCCGGCAGGCGACGTGGACGGGCGGGCTCGTCGCCCTGGGTTTCCTGATTCTTGGCCAGAGCGTATTCAAGGCGCTCGGCATCTCCGTGAGCGATTTCCAGATCGCGGGCGGGCTCATTCTCTTCATCCTCGCGGCGAAGGATCTCGTCCAGTCGGCCGCCGAACCGGAAAAACTGCCGGAGGATTTTGGCGTGGTGCCGCTCGGCATGCCGCTCATCGCCGGCCCGGCGTCGATCACCACCCTGCTCGTCCTCGCGCAGACGCAGGCCATCGGCCTGTTCATAACCTTGGTAGCGCTGGCCGCCAACCTCGCGGTGGTGGTGTTTGCCCTGCATTACAGCGAGTGGCTGGGGAGGAAAATCAGCCCGACCGGCATGCGCGCGATCTCGAAGATCGTCTCAATGCTGCTTGCTGCCATCGCGGTGAGCATGATCCGCCGTGGGTGGGCGGGATGAAGATTCTCCGCGGATGGCGCGGATGAAGTGAATTTGCGCACTCTACAGTCATCCTGAGCGTCGCGAAGGATCCATGTGTTTTCACGCTGGCGGATGAGCTGCTGGATTCTTCGCTCCACTCAGAATGACATGTAAAACGGGTCGGCCGATTTATTCGTGTCTATTCGCGTAATTCGCGGGTGAAATTCTTCACCCCTTGAACGTTGTCAGCAAATCCGTATAGATCTTGGCGGAGTCGACCAGGTCCTTCACCCGGGCGCGCTCATCCACCGCATGGTAATCAAGCCCGCCGGGACCGTAGCCGAGGGTCGGGATTTTCAACACCTTGGCGAAAAAGTGCATGTCGTTGAAGCCGGTTGAAACCATGAACTTCGCCGGTTGCCGGCGGACGCGCGCCACGCTCTGCCGCATGGCGGAAAAAAGCGGGTGGGCCGGGGCGTTGTAACAGGAATAATTGTCGGAAATCTTCTCAATGGTGATGCGGCATTGCGGGATCTTCTTCGCCGCGGCTCTCAGGAAGGCAGTAAGTTCTCGTTCCGCTGTGCGGATGTCCTCGGCGGGCAGCACCCGGCGGTCGATGGTGAAACTGGCGGCGGCGGGCACGGTATTGACCTTGCCGCCCTCGCCGGAGGCGAAGACACCGCCGAGGTTGAGCGTCGGGCGCATGCGGCGACCGTCGGGTGTGCGGAAAGAGCGTTGGGCGAGACGGTCCTTGTATCCAGCAAGCGCGAGCACGAGCGCGGACATTTTTTCGAGGGCGTTCACCCCTTTCTCCGGCGTGGAACCATGGGCGGCCCGGCCGTGCACCCGGACGTTCAGCCAGACGACGCCGTTGTGACCGCAGCACACGGCGTTCCCCTCCCCTCCTTCGCCCACCACGGCGTAATCCGCGCGCAACCGGCCGTGCTCGGTCACCCAGCCGGACCCGAGCGTGCTGTCGGTTTCCTCGTCGGCAGTGAAGGAAACCTCGACATTGAAATTGGGCTTCACCCCGGTGGCGCGGAGCGCCTGCAAGGCGAAAACGATGCTGGCAATGGCGCCCTTCATGTCAGCGGTGCCGCGGCCGTATATCCAGCCGTGCTCCACGACGGGATCAAAGGCGCTACCCTGCCGCCAGCGGCCGGAAACCGGCACCACGTCGTAATGGGCGTTGAAGTGCAGGGTTTTTCGTGCGCCGGTGTTCCAGAAACCGAGGACGTTGTAGCGCGGATAGGCCAGCAGGTCGGGCTGCGTCTTTTTCTGCAACGACCGGGGAATCACCACCCGGCGCGTTTGCAGGCCAAGCCCGCGCAGAGTACCGGCCAACAGGGCGGTGATTTCGCCGTAGTTTTCGCCGGGCGGATTGACCGTGCGCAAACGGATGAGCTTTTGGAGGAAGGCGACCAGGTCGGCTTCGTGGCGGTCGAGGTAAAGGGCAGGCGACATGTTTTGGGGTATTATTGCCCGCGGGCCAGGCTGGCGTAAATGAGTTTCAACGCCACGAGGGAGGCCATGAGCAGAAAAAGAGGCCGCACGAACCGGGCGCCCCGGGTCAGGGCGAGGTGGGCGCCGAAGCGTGCGCCCAAGAGCTGGCCGGCGCCGAGGGCGAGCCCGGGCAGCGGCAGCACAGCCCCGTTCGCGGCAAAGACGGCCAGCGCAGCGGCGTTGCTCGCAAGATTCAAGACCTTGGTGTGGGCGGCCGCCTTCACAAAATTATGCCCGAGCAGCACCACGAATGCGACGGTCCAGAACGAACCGGCGCCGGGGCCGAAAAAACCATCGTAGAACCCAAGCCCCAGCCCGAACAGCAGATAGAAAAGCGTGGCTGAGAGCCGCTGATGGCGGTCGGTGTCACCAAGTCGGGGGCGGAAGATGAAATAGGCGATGATGGCGGCGAGCAGCCAGGGAACAAGCCGGGCCAGCAAATCCGAATCAATCTGGCGTACCGTCAGCACGCCAAGACCTGCGCCCACGGCGGCGCAAACGATGCCAAGCTTGCACTCACGCAGATCCACCGCGCCCCGTCGGGCAAAGCTCCAGGTGGCGGAAGCGGTGCCAAAGACCGAGCCAAGCTTGTTGGTGCCCAACGCCAGTGGCACGGGCAGGCCCGCGCCCAGCAATGCCGGCAGGGTAATCAAGCCGCCGCCGCCCGCGATGGCATCCACCGTGCCCGCGGCTAAACCGGCGGCAAAAAGCAGCGGATAGGTCCAGAATGTTAGATGGAGGGCAGGTGGCATCGGCGGGGCAACAGCCTGCATGGCGCGGTTAATTTTGACAGCGTGGAGTGCAACCCCACGATAAACCCACCCATGGCACTGGCAGACATGAGAAAAGACTACGGACTGGCGGGGTTGCTGGAAAAAGACCTCGCAAAAAATCCGTTCCGCCAATTCGAAAGGTGGTTTCAAGAGGCGGAGGCAGCCAAGATCACGGAGCCCAACGCCATGACGCTGGCCACAGTCGGGCAGGACGGCCGGCCCGCGGCGCGCACGATCCTGCTCAAGGGGTGTGACGGACGCGGGTTTGTTTTCTACACCAGCTACGAGAGCCGCAAGGGCCGCGAACTTGACGCCAGCGGGCGCGGCACGCTGCTCTTCGCCTGGGTGGCGATGGAACGGCAGATCACGATTGAAGGGCCGGTGGCTCGGGTGACGCGGGAGGAGTCCGAGGCCTATTTTCACAGCCGGCCGCGCACCAGCCAACTGGCGGCGTGGGCCTCACCGCAAAGCATTGCCCTGGCCGGCCGTGCCGTGCTTGAGGAAAGCTACCGGGTGGTGGAGAAAAAATACGAGGGCCGCACGGTGCCGCTGCCGCCGCAGTGGGGCGGTTACCGACTTGCCCCCGAGCTGGTGGAATTCTGGCAAGGCCGCCGCAGCCGCCTGCACGACCGGTTGCGTTACCGCCGCGAAACCGGCGGCGACTGGACCGTGGAACGGCTTGCACCCTGAGCCATGGCCCGCGCCACCAAGTCTCCAGCGGCCACGCCGGCTTGTCATCCGGTCATAGCGGCGCTGCCCGAACCGGCGATCATCACCCGGGACCGCTGGGAAAAAGGCGGGGTCGAGATTGTTTTCGCCAACCCGGAGTTTTGCCGGCTGACCGGGTACGACCCGGCCGAGTTGATCGGGCAAAACACCCGGATGCTGCACGGGTCCAAAACGGACCTCACGCTGCTGCAGCATGGCCAGCCGGGACATCAACGCAGCGGAGAAGGCTGGCTCAGCCGCAAGGACGGCACCCCGTTTTTTGCCCGCTGGAATTTCAGCGCGCTGCCGGTCGCACCCGCGGGTCTGCTCGTGGCGCTTTACCACGACGAGTCGGAGGTCAAACGGCTGCGTGAGGCCCTGCTCCAGACGCAGAAGCTCGATACCGTGGGGCTGCTGGCCGGCGGGGTGGCGCATGATTTCAACAACCTGCTCTCGGTCATCAACGGCTACTGCGAGATCATGAGCGGGAAAATCGCCCAGGTGCCGGGCGCGCGCAAGGATCTGGACGAAATCCACCGCGCCGGGCTGAAGGCCTCGGCGATCGCGCGACAGATCCTTGAATTCAGCAAGCGGCAGGAAATGGAGGTCAAGGTGGTCAACTACAACACCCTGATCCGCGAGATCACGGAAATCCTCCGGCGCGTGGCGGGGGACGCCGTGGAGCTGGAACTGCGCCTGGACTCCGATCTCGGCAATGCCCGCATCGACCCGACGCAGTTTCAACAGGTGCTGCTCAACCTCTGTTTCAATGCCCGCGAGGCCATGCCGCGCGGCGGCAAGCTCGGCATTCGCACGTACAACCACCAGGTGGTCACGGCGGCCGACCGGCGCTCGGCCGAGATGAAACCCGGACGTTACGCGGTCATGCGCGTCACGGACACCGGCCACGGCATGGAGCCCGGCACCATGGGCAGCATATTCCAGCCGTTCTTCACCACCAAGCTGCGCGGCACAGGACTGGGCCTGGCGACCGTGCTCGACATCATCCGCCAACACGACGGGCATATCGCCGTGCAAAGCAAACCCGGACAGGGCACGACGTTCGAGGTGTTCCTGCCGGAAACTCCGGAGCCGGAGCAGATCACGTCGGTCAAACTGGCCACCCTGCCGGTGACCCGAGGCACGGAGACACTCCTCATTGTCGAGGAGGACGAGATTTTGCGCAAAATGATCGCCGGCATCCTGGCCAACGACGGCTACCACGTCACAGACGTGGCCACGGCCGCCGCCGCCACCACCGTCATCGCCGGCAGCGACCTGAGACCCCAGCTCGTCCTGGCCAATTGCGATGTTCGGGCGGTCACGGCCCTGATGCATGGACTGCATGCCGGGAACCCCGCCCTCCGGCTGATCAGCGTTTCGGCCGAATCTCCGGCTGCCGCCCTGCCGGAGTTTTCCAAAAAAACGGTGATCCACCTGCCCAAGCCCTTTGCGCTGAGCAAACTGATGCTCAGTGTGCGGACCCTGCTTGATGCGGGCCCCCGGGACGGTTAAACCGCGCAAAGGCGTTGCGCCGGCCCCCCCAAACGCCTAGTGGTAGACGGCAATATGGAGTCCACCACGCAAAATGCGGGCCCGGGACAACGCTCGCTGGCCGCCATCGTGTTCACTGATGTCGTGAGTTTCAGCGCGCGCATGCAGACCGACGAGGAGACAACCCTCCGCCTGCTGCAGCGGGATTTTGCCGCGATGCGCACGGTTTGTGCCGAACACCACGGCTCGGTGCTCAAGACGACGGGCGACGGCCTGTTGCTTTATTTTTCCAGTGCAGTGCAGGCGGTGGCGTGTGCGTTGGCGATGCAGCGGCTTTTTGCCGAGCAGGCGAAAGCCCAGCCCGCCGCGGAAACGCTCATCCACCGGGTCGGCATTCATCTGGGCGACGTGTTCGTCAACAATCAGGACGTGATGGGCGATGGCGTGAACATCGCGGCCCGGCTGCAGGCGGAGGCCCAACCCGGGGGCATCTGCATTTCGCAGACGGTCTATGACGTGGTGAAAAACAAACTGACCCTGCATGCAACCAAGCTGGGTCCGCGCGAGTTGAAGAACATTTCCCAGGCCATTCCCATTTACCGCCTCTTGCTGGAGGCACAGTCGCTTGAGGCGCTGGAAGCCGGGCCCTTGCTCGAAGAACCCCCGGCCCCGGTCATCCCGCCCTCCCGGCCTCTCACCAAGGTGCAAAAACTGACCATCGCCGGGGTGCTCGCGCTCGCGCTGATCATCACCGCGAGCCTGGTCACACGATCGATCCTGCAGCAAAAAAAAGAACAGACCAAGACCGAGGCCACCCAGGCCGCGATCACTTCCTTGCTGGAGAACGACACGGACGCGGCAGGCAAAAACAACCGCGAGAAGATGCCTCGCATCCTGGCCGATTGGCGGGAGGAATTGCGCGACAGCCGTTCACGCGCCCCCGAGGAGTATGATTTTTCCGAAATGGCGCGCCTGCAGCGCGAAACCAGGGGCGGGGCGGCCGCCAAAGCAGACGGTCCCCAGCGGCTGATGGCGGTGGAGCGGCTGAAGCTCCTTTTCGTTTGGATGAACGCGGCCATGCAGCGTTACAACAAGGACCATCCGCTGACGGTGACGGAGCTGTCGGGCACTGCGCCGATGGAAATCAAGGTTTTCGCCGGGGCCGACCGCCAGTTGTATTATGCCGAGGGCGGAGCCATCCGGCAGCGCAACTGGACCGACCTGAAGCCGGCCATGCTCGGCGCCATTTTTGTGGGAGTTTTACAGGACTCACCGGTCGTCCCGCCGCGGGAGGTCGTGCAGGGGGCGCAAATCTTTGCGCATTTCTACAACCTGCCCGAGATGACCGAGGCGCTGCACAAGGGACATCTGCGTCGCAATCAAAAGTGATCAACGGCGGATGGCCGGGCGGTTAAGTTCTCTATTTCGTCATTCTTCGCGGCATCCGGACAACCAGGCCAATTTGATGATACACTCGGACATGAAGACGTTGCACGTCCTGCCGGTCCGCCGGGCGGGGGCGGCCGAGAACATGGCGCTCGATTTCCTGCTGTTGCAGCGCTATTCCGCACCGGCGCCACGGTTCCGGCATTACGAGTGGCGCGGCCCGGCATTCACCTTCGGCTTTGGCCAGAAAATTGCCTTTGTGCGGGAAAAACTCGCCGCCGACCTGCCCTGCGATCTTTGCCGCCGGCCGACCGGCGGCGGCATTGTGGATCACCACCACGACTGGACCTACGCGCTTGTGCTCCCGCGGGGCCATCCTCTTTACGAAGAACGGGCCACGTTGTCGTATCGCATCGTGCACGAATGTCTGGCCGCGGCACTGGTGACGTTGGGCCAGCCGGCGATGGTGAAACAGCAGAGTGATCCTGATTCCGGTGGGAGCACGCTCCCACAGACAGGCGAAGGCGTGTGTTTCCAGCGGGCCGAGCTTTACGACGTCGTTAATTCCCGCACCGGTGCGAAGATCGCCGGGGCGGCACAAAAACGGAACAAGCACGGGCTGCTCTTCCAGGGCTCGATTGAAAAAGGCAGTCTCGGTTCCGTCGACTGGGATGATTTCCACGCGAGGTTCACTAGGGCGCTGGCGCAAACATTGGTTGCGGAAGCGACGGAGACCCCGTGGCCTGATCTGAATGAGGAGGAAGTCTCCGGCCTGATCGAGCAATACTCCGCGCCGGAGTGGATCGAGTATCGGTAAGGTTTTTAACCACGGATTTCACGGATAGAACCGGATATTGAGGCCGCGCAGATGGTCATCCGGCGACTTTGCAGCTGATGGGGCAACTGAATGAAACAACGGAGGAACCGCCGCTAACTGTCATCCTGAGTGCAACGAAGGATCCATCAGTATTGCGGCCGGCGAGTATCGTGCTGGATTCTTCACTTCATTCAGAATGACAGATAACTTCGGGGGAATTCAATCCGTGCACATCCGTGCAATCCGCGGTCAATTCTTCTCCTCCGCCTTTGACTCACGTCATCCGCCGCCCAAGATTCCGCTTCTATGAATCACCCACGCCTCGTCACGTTCCTTCTTGCACTGGCACTTTCGGTCACCGTTCTTCCGGGCCGACCGGCCTTCGCGGCCGACAAACGCCCCATCACCCCGCAGGATCTCTGGGCCATGAAGCGCCTCGGCAGCCCGACGCTCTCCCCCGACGGCAAAACCGCGGTGTTCACCGTGCAGGAATGGTCCATCGAGAAAAACAAAAGCACGACCAACCTCTGGCTTGTTGATGTCACGGGTGGCACCCCCCGCCGGCTTACAACTGCCAGCGCCTCCGACAGTTCGCCGGCGTGGAGCCCCGACGGCACCCGCCTCGCGTTTGTCTCCAAGCGCGGCGACGACGAAAACGCCGCGCTCTATGTGATGCGCACCGACGGCGGTGAACCCGAGAAGATCCTCGAACTGCCCTATGCGGTTTCCGATCCAAAGTGGATGCCCGACAGCCAGGGTGTCATCGTCGCCACCAGCGTTATTCCCGAGCTGGCCGGCGCCATGGGCAAGGCCGACCTCGCGGCGATGAAGAAGGAGGCCAAGCACCGCAAGGATTCAAAGATGACGGCCATTGTCACCGAAAACCGGCAGTACCGCTACTGGGACCACAATCTCACCGACAACCTCGCCGACCGGCTGGTGCTCGTTAACCTCATGACGAAGGAATTGAAGGATCTGACGCCGAAGTGGGACCGGCTCTTTGTCAACAGCGGCGAATTTACCTACGACATTTCACCCGACGGGAAAGCGGTCGCCCTCAACGTCAACTCCACGCCGCCACCCTACGGCGGTTTTCTCAACGAGGACATTTATCTGGTGCCCACCGACGGCTCGGGAGCGATGCAAAACCTGACCGCCGACAACAAGGGCAATGATGTGCAGCCGCGCTTCACCCCCGACGGCAAGGCGCTCATCTATGCCCGGACGAAGTCGCCCTACTACAACGGGGAATTCCACCACCTGTGGCGGCACGATATGGCCACGGGCAGCAACACGCCGCTGACCGATGCACTTGATTACTCGTTGGAAGAGGTAACATTTTCCGCCGATGGCAAAACCCTCTGGGTGACGGCCGAGGACAAGGGTGTGATGCCGGTTTTCAAGCTCAACGCCGACGGCACCGGCTTCACCGCGGTCTACAAGGAGGGCACCTCGACCAGCCTCACCAGCAAGGGCGGCAGCATCGTCTTTCTCAACGACAACACGAACCGGCCCAACGAGCTGTTTGCCCTCGATGCCGCGAGCGGCGCGGTGCGGCAGCTCACGCATTTCAACGACGAGGTCGTTGCCCGACTCGATCTCGGCAAGGTGGAAAGCTACTGGTTCACCGGCGCCAACAACGAGCAGATCCACGGCTGGCTGGTTTATCCCCCCGGCTTTGATGCCAAGAAGACCTACCCGCTCCTGGAGTTGTTGCACGGCGGCCCGCATACGATGAATCACGACAGCTGGAGCTACCGCTGGAACACGCACGTGTTTGCGGCGCCCGGCTATGTTGTCACCTGGGTCAACCGCCACGGTTCGACCGGCTTCGGCGAAAAGTTTTCCCAGAGCATCCTCAACCAGTGGGGCGAGATGCCGTTCGAGGACATCATGAA
>CAZBLQ010000005.1:0-66942 GCA_964492635.1 uncultured Oleiharenicola sp. | reverse complement strand
TGGCGCCGGCGAGGCAGAACGTCTCGGAGTTCCAGTGCCAGGTGTCGACGGGACGGCCGCCGATCACGCCGCTTTTGGGTTTGAAGCCAAAATGCGGCGGCGAGAATTCGTCCCAGACGTTGCGGCCGGCCTCATCGCGGAAATCCTCCGTCTCGATCAGCGGCGCCTTGTCGCGGCGGGCGATGCTGTAGCCGCGAAAAATGTCATCACCGGTGATCTGGTCGGTCTGGGGTGCCTGGCCGATCATCACCCCGTAGAATTCTGACATCGGGGTCAGGGCCTTGTTGGCGTCAGCGAGATCGTTGTCCCGCGTGCCCATGACGCGCCCGCCATGCGGGTCCCATTGTTTTCTCAGCGCCACCATCTGCACCATCTGTTCGGGCGTCACGATGGTGTTGCCCGCCTCCCAGAAGAGGATGCTGGGGTTGTTGCGGTAATAGATCATGGTGTCGCGCATGACCTCGATGCGCTGGTCCCACTGGCGGCCGGTGACCAGCCGCTCCTTGTCGCCGGCCGGGCAAACCTCGACAATGCCGTACTTGTCGCACGCCGCCACGTCCGCCCGCTGGGGCGCGACGTGCATCCAGCGCAGGTAATTGCCATGGCTCTCGCGCATGAGTGCGATCGTGAAGTCGTGCATCCAGTCGGGGTAGGCCCCGCCGAGGCCCGGCCAGTCGTTGGCCGCGCGCTGGGCATAGCCGGTGAGCCAGACGAACCGTCCGTTCAGCCAGACGCCACCGGCGCCGGCGCCGCCCTTGAATTCAGTGTGCCGGAAGCCGGTGGACGTCTCGCAGACGTCCGCCACCTTGCCGTTCACGCTAAGGATGGAATAGACGCGATAAAGATACGGGTCGTTCACGTCCCAGAAACGGGCGCCGGCCAGCAAACCGGAGGCCGTGAAAATTTCCGTCTGACCGGCGACCAGGTCGGAGCTGTTGCCGTCCAGTTGCGCGCGCACCACGCCGTCGGCGTCCACCACCACGGCCGAGAGGGTAATGGAGGCATAGTCGCCCGTCTCGTTGACGACCTCGGCCTCCACCTTCAGGTCCGCTGTCTTCTTTTTCAGGTCGATGGCTTCCGGATACACATAGATGCCGGTCGACTGGAGATTCTCATAGAGCGGCAGTGTCTGGTAGATTTTGCCCGTCACGACGAGCCGGGCATCACGGTTGAGTCCGCCGAAATTCGGGTTGAAGTCCTTGGCGTTCCATTGGAACGGCGTCCCCGTGGCCTCCTCCTTGTAGTCCGGGCTGTTGTCCACCTTCACTGCGAGCAGATTGTCCTGCCCGGCGGACTTGACGAACCTGGTGATGTCGAGCCCGACCGCCGTGATGCCGTTCTCATATTTGCCGATGGGTTGTCCGTTCAGGAAGAAGCGTCCGGCCTGTCGCATGCCGTCGAACACGAGAAAGACCTTCTGGCCTGCGGCACTGGCGGGCAGCGCGAAATGTTTGCGATACCAGCCGATGCCAAACATTTTTTCCCCCTGGTCGCCGCCGCTGTGGCTGATGAATGCCCGATAGGTGTCGGTGTCGTTCCACGTGTGCGGGAGGCTCACGCTGGTCCAGGTCGAATCGTCAAACGCCGGTTGCTCTGCCCCGGTGGCGTCGCCGAAGGCAAATGTCCAACCGGAATTGAAATTGTAAGTGGTCCGGGGAGAGGTTGGAGGCTCGTAACGCTGTTCGGAGGCCGACACGGACAGCGTCAGCGGGACAAACAGAACCAGCAGGCGAAGGACGTGGAATGACATGCCGTTCATCCCACTCACCGGAAGAACGGACGCAAAACGATTTGCCGGCAATAAAAACGGACGGTCCGCCTGCCGAGGTAAAACTTTTTGCCCCAGACGGTTGTTTCCTCAAACGGGCCGCAAGATATGCGTGGTTATTCTACTGGCTGCCGTGCGAATGTCGGATTCTTTTCTTAAAAAGAAGCCATAGATGCCGCGATCAAGATGAAGATACTTTTGGTCAGTCCAAGAACGCCAGGAACTTTCTGGAGCTTCCAACATGTGCTGCGCTTCGTGGCCAAGAAAGCGGCTTTCCCTCCGCTCGGCCTGCTCACAGTCGCCGCCCTGCTGCCGCGCGACTGGGAACTCCGGGTGGTCGACCTTAATGTCCGCCGCCTGGACGACGCCGACCTGCGCTGGGCGGATTATGTCCTCCTCAGCGCGATGATCGTGCATCAGGAATCTGTCCGGGAAATCGCCCGGCGCTGCGTCGCCCTCGACCGGCGGATCATTGCCGGCGGACCGCTTTTCACCACCGGTCACGAAAACTTTCCCGAGATCCCGCACTTCGTGCTCGGCGAAGCGGAGAAAATCATGCCCGAGGTGGTCGCCGACCTCCAACACGGGTCGCTGCAGCCCGTCTACCGGGCACCGGCGTTCCCCGATCTCGCCGAGACCCCCGTGCCCCGCTGGGACCTGATCCGGCCGCGGGATTACGTGACGATGGCCGCACAGTTTTCCCGCGGCTGCCCCTTCGACTGCGAATTCTGCGACATCATCGTGATGAACGGCCGCGTGCCGCGCACCAAGTCGCCCGAACAGTTCGTGGCCGAGCTTGAGGCGCTGCGCCAGCGCGGCTGGAAGGACATGGTGTTCGTGGTGGACGACAATTTCATCGGCAACAAGGCGCGCACCCGAGCGCTCCTGCACGCCATCATCGCGTGGCGCGAGCGAACCCAGCCGCTGATGGGTTTCCTCACCGAGGCCTCCATCAATCTCGCCGATGACGCCGACCTGCTTGCCCTCATGGTGCAGGCGGGCTTTCGCAAGGTATTTGTCGGGATCGAGACACCCTCGGCCGCCTCGCTTGAGGAATGCCGCAAGCTGCAGAACCGCGGCCGCGATCTCGTCGCGGCCGTCAAGATCCTCCAGCAGGCCGGCCTCGAGGTCATGGGCGGTTTCATCGTCGGCTTTGACAGCGACACCGGCGACATCTTCAAGGAGCAGTTCGATTTCATCCAGCGCTCCGGCGTGGTGACGGCGATGGTCGGGCTGCTCACCGCGCTCCCCAAAACGCGGCTGCATCAGAGACTGAAGCTCGAGAACCGGTTGCTCGCTGATTCCTCCGGCAACAACACAGCCGCCACACTTAACTTCCTGCCCAAACTCAACCGCGACTACCTCGAAACCGGTTATCGCGAGCTCATGCGCCGGCTTTATGAGCCGCGCAACTACTACCGGCGCATCCGCATTTTTTTAAAAAACCACCACACCACGAACGGACGGAAACGTCTTTCCTGGGCGGATATTTCGGCGTTCGTGAAATCCTTCTGGCTGCTCGGTGTCTGGCACCGCGGTCGCTGGGCCTACTGGTGGTTTTTCCTGACCACCCTGCTCCGCCGACCGCGACAATTCCGTGTGGCCATCGAACTGGCTATCATCGGGCATCATTTCCGCTGCGTCGCCGCCCGGCTGTAAGCGGATTCGGCAGTGGTGAACACGAAGGAGCAAAGTAGCGAAGAGGATTTCTTGGTTCCTTTGCTGCTTCGTGTGCCAATCTGCTTGCTGTCAGCCTGAATTTCATCGGATTTGGCCTCTCGCTGTCGCCTCCAGCCTGCGGGCGTTAAATGCCTTTGACCGGGCATTGCCTGTGCTCTTAGTTGGCGGACCGCAATTCATGTCCGGCCAACCGCTCACTGCTTACTGCTCGCTTTCTTCTCCCCATGCCCGCTAACCCGACCATCATCTACACCAAGACCGACGAGGCCCCTGCCCTCGCAACCTACTCCCTCCTGCCGATCATCCAGGCCTTCACCAAGCACTCGGGCGTCGCGGTGGAAACCAGGGACATCTCCCTCGCCGGACGCATCCTCGCCAACTTCCCGGAAGTCCTCACGCCCGCCCAGCGTGTCCCCGACGCCCTCACCGAACTTGGTGCCCTCACCCTCAAGCCCGAGGCCAACATCATCAAGCTGCCCAACATCAGCGCCTCGGTGCCGCAGTTGAAGGAAGCCATCGCCGAACTGCAGGCCAAGGGCTGCAAGATTCCCGATTTCCCCGAAAACTCCAAGACTGACGCCGAGAAAGACGCCCGCGCCCGCTACGACAAGATCAAGGGCAGCGCCGTCAACCCCGTCCTGCGCGAGGGCAATTCCGACCGCCGCGCGCCGAAGGCCGTAAAGGATTATGCCCGCCAGCACCCGCACTCGATGGGCGCCTGGTCGCCCGACTCGAAGACCTCGGTCGTCACCATGGGCCGTCATGATTTCTTCGCCAACGAATTGTCCGTCACAGTGCCGGCGGCCACCACCGTGAAGATCGAATTTATTCCAGCAGCTGTTGGAGGCGGGACTATCAGTCCCGCTCAGCCCGTCGTTTTGAAGGAAAAGACCAGTCTCCTCGCCGGGGAAATCTTCGACGCCACCGTCATGAGCAAATGGGCCCTCGTCGCCTTCTTCGGGGACCAGATCGCCAAGGCCAAGCAGGAAGGCGTCCTCTTCTCCCTCCACCTGAAGGCGACGATGATGAAGGTCTCCGATCCCATCATCTTCGGGCACGCCGTCCGCGTATTCTTCAACGAACTTTTTGCCAAACACGGCGAGCTGTTCAAGGAACTCGGCGTCGACCTGAAGAACGGATTCGGCGACCTCCTCGGCAAGATCGAGAAGCTTCCGGCCGCGAAGAAGGCCGAGATCGAGGCCGACATCAAAACCGCCTATGCCAATGGCCCGGCGCTCGCCATGGTGGATTCCAACAAGGGCATCACCAACCTCAACGTCCCGAGCGACATCATTGTCGACGCCTCCATGCCCGCCATGATCCGTTCCTCGGGCAAGATGTGGGACGCCCAGGGCAAGTTGCAGGACACCCTCGCCGTCATTCCCGACAGCAGCTACGCGGGCGTTTACCAAACCATGATTGCCTTCTGTAAAAAGAATGGCGCCTTCGATCCTCGCACCATGGGCTCCGTGCCAAACGTCGGCCTCATGGCCCAGGCGGCCGAAGAATACGGCTCGCACAACAAGACCTTTGAAATCCCCGGCAAGGGTACGGTTCGGGTAGTCACCGTTCCCCGCAACGAATCTGAAATCCCGAATTTCAAATCTCAGATCCTCCTTGAGCACGCCGTCGAACAGGGCGACATCTGGCGCGGCTGCCAGGCCAAGGACGCTCCGGTCCAGGACTGGGTGAAACTGGCCGTCAAACGCGCCCGGCTCAGCAACACGCCCGCCGTCTTCTGGCTCGACCAGAAGCGCGCTCACGACGCCCAGATCATCCTCAAGGTTAACAAGTATCTCGCCCAGCACGACACCAAGGGTCTCGACATCCGCATCCTCGCACCCGCTGACGCCTGCCAGTTCACTCTCGAACGGCTCAAGGCCGGACAGGACACGATTTCCGTCACGGGCAACGTCCTCCGCGACTATCTCACCGATCTCTTCCCCATTCTCGAGGTCGGCACCAGCGCCAAGATGCTCTCCATCGTTCCACTCATGAACGGCGGCGGCCTCTTCGAAACCGGCGCCGGCGGCTCCGCCCCGAAGCACGTCGAGCAGTTTCTGCAGGAAAATTATCTGCGCTGGGATTCGCTCGGTGAGTTCTTCGCGCTGGCCGCCTCGCTCGAACATCTCGCCGAGATGTTCAAGAACCCGAAGGCAAAGGTCCTGGCCGACACGCTTGACGCCGCCACTGGAAAATTTCTTGAAAACGACCGGTCACCCGGCCGCAAGCTCCACACCACCGACAACCGTGGCTCGCATTTCTATTTGGCTTTGTATTGGGCCCAGGCATTGGCCTCTCAAATCTCCGATCTCGAATTGCAGGCCATTTTTAAGCCCCTCGCCGAGAAACTCGCCACTGCCGAAAAGCAGATCACCGCCGAACTCCTCGCCGTCCAAGGCAAGCCCGTCGACATCGGCGGCTACTACCAGCCGGACGACGCGAAAGCTTTCGCCGCGTTGCGGCCCAGCGCCACCTTCAACTCGATCCTGGCAACGCTTTGAGTTTCACCGGAACTCCTCTTCCAGCTCCTCCGGCTCAGCTCCGCACTTCGGCTCCGGTCCGGACACTTGCCGATTGATTAAGTCCCTCACTTCCCGTCGTTCCCCCGTCGACTGGCAACTCGCCCGCCTGCCCGCCGCCGACGCCCCGGTCAAATCCTGGTCGTGGATTCCCGCAACGGTGCCGGGTGCGGTCCAGCTCGACTGGGCCAGTGCACACGGTCTCCCCGACCTGAATTACGGGAAGAATGTTCGTTTCTACGACGGCTTGGAGGGCTTCTGGTGGCTCTACCGCACCGCCGTGCCCGCCGTCGCGCTCCAACCCGGCGAGCGATTGATATTCGCCGGCGACGGCCTGGACTACACAGGCGAATTCCGCCTTGGCAACCGGACCGTGCTCACCCACACGGGCCTCTTCACTCCCTTCGAGATCGATGTGACTGACGCTGTGCCCGGCACCACGCTGGAAATACTCATTCACCCCGCACCCAAGCGTCAGGCCATTCCCGCCGACCACTCGCAGGCTGCCCATGTCACCAAACCCGCCGTCAGCTACGGCTGGGACTGGCATCCGCGCCTCATCCCGCTCGGTCTCAGCGAGGACACCCGCTTCGAAGTGCGCCCCGCGGTTCACCTGTGCCACGTTGATTTTGCCTATGTACTCGCGGAAGATTTTTCCTCCGCGACCATCACCCTCACCGTCGAGTCCAGTGAACCTGCCTCCTTCAACTGGCGGCTGCGCGATCCGGAAGGCCGCGTCGTGTTGTCCTCCGCCACTTCCACCGCCCGTCTGGCCCATCCCCGCCTTTGGTGGACGCACGATCACGGCGACCCTGAACTCTATACGCTGGAAGTCTCACTTGAAGCGCCCGGGGCTGATACTCACGTGTGCCGCGTCGGCTTCCGTCGCGTGCGGCTTGTCATGCACGCCGGGGCCTGGGACCACCCCGCCGCTTTCCCGCGGTCCCGCAGCCACCCGCCCGCGACTGTGGAGCTGAACGGCCGGCGCATCTTTGCCCGCGGTTCCAACTGGGTTAACCCCGACATTTTTCCCGGTCGTGTCACCGCGGATACTTACCGGCCACTGCTGGAGCTCGCCCGCGACGCCCATTTCAACCTCCTGCGCTGCTGGGGCGGCGCCCCCGTGGCGCGCCCGGCTTTTTTTGAGCAGTGTGACGTCCTTGGCCTGCTCGTGTGGCAGGACTTTCCCCTCGCCTGCAACGCCTACCCGGACGATCCCGCCTACCTGGCGCTCCTTGATCGCGAATCCCGTGCCATCATCCGCCGCCTGCGCCAGCATCCTTGCCTCGCGCTCTGGTGCGGGGGCAACGAGTTGTTCAACGCCTGGTCCGGCATGGACGACCAGTCTCTCGCCCTCCGCCTCCTCAATCGCAACTGCTTCGAACTCGATCCCACCACCCCGTTCAATGCCACCTCGCCGCTCGACGGCATGGGCCACGGCGACTACCGCTTTCGCGATTCCGCCGGGCGCGATGTTTTCCAGATTTTCCAGCAGGGCGCGCACACCGCCTATTCCGAGTTCGGCTGCCCCGGGCCCTCGCCCGTCGCCTACCTCAAGACTTTCATTCCCGAGGCTGAACTGTGGCCGCCCCGCCCCGGTACCAGTTGGGAAACCCATCACGCCTTCGGCGCGTGGGTCGTCGATCCCACCACCTGGATCAGCACCAGCACCCTGGAATACTACTTCGGGAAATCCTCCTCGCTCGAGGAACTCGTCGCCCGGGGCGAATGGCTTCAGTGCGAAGGGTACAAATCCATCTACGAGGAGGCGCGCCGCCAGGCTCCGCGCTGCGCAATGGCCCTCAACTGGTGTTACAACGAGCCCTGGCCCACCGCCGCCAACAACAGCCTCATCAACTGGCCCGCGCTCCCCAAGCCCGCCTACTTTGCGGCCCGGGAGGCCTGCCGGCCGGTTCTGTCCAGTGCCCGCATTCCGAAATTTCAATGGACCGCCGGCGAAATGTTCAGTGCGGAGCTCTGGCTGCTCAGCGACCACCCTGCCGCCCAACCCGGCGGCGAACTGGTCGTCACCCTGGAATGTGCTGGCCGCACGGATGAACTCCTTCGCTGGTCTTTTCCCGTCCTCGCCCCGCAGCAAAACCTGGCCGGCCCCACGGTGCACGCGACCCTGCCCGACGCACCTGTCGGCGAATTCACCCTTGCATTGTCCGTTGTCGGCCGCCCCGGCTGCGACTCCCGCTACCGCCTGAGCCAGACTCGGCAAAAACCGCTCGTCGGGCTTGAGCAGTCTGTTTAACCTTTCCGTGAAATCCAGTTTCCTTCCGGGCGCCTTCTCTGGTTTTAAGGCGGTGATCAGCTTGAACGTGGAATCGGCGGAACCGAGCCAAGAGGTCAGGTTGCGAAATTATCGGGCCGTGCTGATCCCAGCCCGCCGGGCCACGCCGTAAGTCTCGCCGTCCTTTCGCTGGGAAAACAACGCATCACTGCAGGCTAACACCCCATGTCATGTGCGCCGTGGCGAGTGTATGGTCGGACCATGACAAAGACAAACTTCCTCACCGTCTCCGCGACCGGGCTCATTGTCTGCATCTCCCTTGTGGCCGCGCTGACCGGTTGCGCACCGACCGCTCCGAGCACTACCACGGTGACGCAAGTGACACCGGCGGCGCCCCCGCCATCTCCGGCGGTGGTGGTCGAGGATGACTACGATTATTACCCCGGCAACGAGGTCTACTACAGCCGCAACCGGCACGAATACGTGTATCGCGAAGGCAACAGCTGGGTCCGGCGGTCCCAACCGCGGGGCATCACGGTGGATCTGCTGTTGGCCATGCCTTCCGTGCGAGCAAATTTCCATGACTCACCGGAGCGGCACCATGATGACATGGTCCGTAACTATCCCCGGAACTGGAAGCGCCCGGATAACAAGCACGACGACAAGGACGACAAAAAAGACGACCGGAAGCGCAACTGAGACTTGGGCTGCACTGGGAGTCAGGCAGGAGAAGTTCCGTGCCGTGGCTGATCACGGCCCTTGACCAAGTCGACAGTCGCTTCTCCCGGAGTCTGTCCGAGGAATCACTGCAGGCGCACATCCTCCTTGCGATCAGCTGAAGAGCTCAAAGAGGGTCCAGGGGAATCGCGTTCAGGTCGGTGTCAGCTATCTTGATGACGTTTTCCCATTTGAGCCCCATCTCATCGAATTGCTTGGCACTTTCGATGCCGTGACGCTTGCCGTTGCGGATGAGATAGACCGCGGCATTGCTTCCCTGCACCAGATCTCCGTTCTTCGGAGTCTTGTAGGATTTCACGGGAACGGTGACTTCATTGTCCTGGGGAATCGCGTTCAGGTCGGCGTCAGTTATCTTGATGACGTTTTCCCATTTGAGCCCCATCTCCTCGAATTGTTTGGCACTTTCGATGCCGTGGCGCTTGCCGTTGCGGATGAGAAAGACCGCGGTGCTGCTTCCCTGCACGAGGTCACCCTCCTTGGGAGCGGCGAACAGGTTGGCCGCGGCCACGCCAACAATAAAAAGGACAACAAAAACGGGCTTGGATATCATCGGATCAGGGCTGCTGCTGCTTGGTCTATTTAAGATGCCGTTGCTTCGTCTTGTAAACCCGTTTGTTCAACCTCCACGTGAGCAGTGCCCCGCGCTTGCGCGGCCGCTCGACCCGCCGGACGGCGAATTCACCCTTGTCTTGTCCGTCGCCGGACGTCCCGGCTGCGACTCCGGTTATCGTCTGAGCCTGGCAAGGCAACAAGCCACCCCGCCGGCCTGAGGAGGAAATCGACAGAGGCAAAGTGGTTGGCTCAGCCTTGGCTTGAGCAAAAAATCCATGGAATCAGTCAATGCCAAGGACTACTCCCGAACGGGCAAATCGGACAGGGTCGGACTGGGGATGCGACTACATTCGGCGAGACCGGCAAAACACCGTCGCCAATGCTTTTGAGCGGACACGGTGCGAATTTATGCCCAAAGTACTCTCAGCTTTCCGCCGAATTCCCACCCTTCGCCAATATCCCCGCATGAAAACCAAATCCACGCTCGATGTCTTCCTGTCCCTTGTTTGCTTGCTCTCACTCTCCCTGCCCGCCACCAGCCGCGGGGCTGACCCGGCGCCCGCCTCACCGCCCACGCGCTCGCCGACCGCCCCGGGCACGCCGGCGTTGACGCCGGTGGGCCTGAAATCAGGCGACACGGACGTGCTGCGGGGCGCACCGGGAGTGAATCCGCCAGTCGATACCGAGGGGGATTTTCTCATCGGGCCGGACTACCTTCCCGCGCCGGAACTGACACCAGTTGAAGGCGTGGGGAAGGGAAAGGTCGTGACCTTCACCATGAATTCCTCGGACAGCAAAATCTATCCCGGCATAACCAAGGTTCCTCCGGGCGGTCCGGCGGACTACAGGCCGCCTGATCTGACCCGGGTGCAGATTTACTTGAAGCCGTACACGCGCACCGTGACGGTTTATATCCCCGCCGGCTATGTCGCCGGCACTCCCGCGCCGGTCATTGTGGTGCAGGACGGACCGGATAAAAATCTGCCACCGGTGCTCGACAACCTGATCGCGCAGCATCGCGTTCCGGCCATGGTTGCCGTGATGATCCAGAACGGCGGCGGCGATGCTCAGGGCAGCGAGCGTGGTCTGGAGTACGACACGATGTCCGGCCGTTACGCGGACTTTGTCGAGACCGAGGTGTTTCCACTCGTGGAGAAAAACTATGGCGTTATCATCTCCAAAGATCCCGAGGCGCGCGCCGCAATGGGCATCAGTTCGGGCGGCGTGGCGGCGTTCAGCATGGCATGGTATCACCCGGAACTCTATCACCGCGTGATCACATATTCGGGCACGTATGTGAACCAGGCGTCACCCTTCGATCCTGTGACACCGCACGGCGGTTGGGAATATCACGAGCACCTCATTCCGCAGAGCCCGCCGAAGCCCATCCGTCTGTGGCTGCAGGTCGGTGATCGCGATCTGCTCAATCCGAATTCACTGCGCGACGGCATGCACGACTGGGTCGAGGCCAACAACCGCATGGCCACGGTGCTGAAGGCCAAGGGCTATCATTATCAATACGTCTTTTGCCTCAACTCCGGCCATGGTGACGGCAAGGTCAGGGCGCAAACCCTCCCGGAGGCGCTGGAATGGGTGTGGCGGGGCTACACCGCGCAGGCTGGAAACTGAGTCATCCGACATTGCTCCGTACCGGGTCACAATGTGCTCAGCCGCTCGCATCCTGATCAGAGGCAGCCGGCCAGTCGGCAGGTTTCAAGGGCCGCAAACGCCCATTTCGTGACTGGTCGATCTCCTCAATCTCGGGCTTCGGTATCTGGGTGAAGGAAATTCGCATCGGGGCGTTTTCTGTCACGCCGTGCGCGCCGCCAAAATACACCGTCCCGTTGCCAAAAGTCTGGTTGAGCGTGTCCACGGCATGATGCAAGCGTTCCCGAGCCTCTTCCTGATCGTGAAAGAACAAGTCGGGAGTGTGCCCACCCATCGACAGCAATCGTGTCAGAACGAGGCCTACCCTCGCCGGCGTCCGCCTACGGCATCCGGCAGGCCGCTGTGCCCAAAGTTGATTCAGTGCCTGGGTGAGCTTTACCGTGTCCTGCGTATCGTTAAAACGCAGCTCATCACTCCAGCTCAGGTCATTGAAATAGCTGACGTGAACAATCAAGCCACCGGCATAGTGGCCAATATCTCTCAGCCGCATCGCAGCCTTCTGCAGCAGCCGGTGCAGCACGGCAAGTGACTTGGCCTCGGTTCGCAAGAAGGGCGGCAGGACGTGGGAGTGTCCGACCGTCTGGTATTTTTCGCGTGGTGACGGCACGTTTTCGCCATGCAACCGGGCGTGCATCCGCTCCCCGTCCACGCTGCCCCAAATCCCGCGCATTTGTGATTTGCTCACGGCGTAGAGTTTGGCGACAGAGTCGATGCCGTGAGTCCGAAGCCGTGCGCCCATGCTCGGTCCGATGCCGCTGAAATCGGTGATTTCCAGCCGGAGCAGCTTTTGCGGTATATCCTCATCCTCCAGGACAACCAGGCCATCCGGTTTCTGCATGTCGGTCGCAATTTTCGCCAGCAACCAGTTTGGAGCGATGCCGATAGAACTGGTCAGGCACGATCCAATCCGCCGGGCGACCCTTTCCTTGATCTGCCGCGCAATCGCCAGAGCACGCTCCCGCGGCGCAAAGGAGGCGGTAAGCTCGCACTCCACCTCATCAATGGACCGCTTTTCCGTGACATGAATGCAGGATTCAATAACATCGATCAGCCTGTGATGATAGTCGATATAGAGGGCGGGCCGTTGTTCGATCAGTTGGATTTCCGGACACAAGGCGCGAGCCTCAGCAATGCCCGTCCCCACCTTCACGCCTTTGGCCTTGGCTGCGTAGCTGGCCGCTATGCAGCAAGTCGTGTCAGCCAACACCGGAACAATCCCGACAGGTTTCTCCCTTAATTCCGGCCGCTCCTGCTGTTCGCATGAGGCGAAAAAAGAGTTGAAATCAACAGCCAGTACCCGAAGCGGCATGATTGCTTCTTTGTCTGCCCGGCCCAACGGTCAAAGACCTAAATGGCTGTCTCTGTTTCTTGCCCACCGCGAACGGCTTGCTTGATTAATATTTTGCCGCGGGAATATTTCCCTCTGCGATCGCGGCGGATGCAACGGGAGTCTACCCGAACAAATCCGGCTCCACGGGTTCCGGGTCTGGTGGCGCAATGCACTTTGGCCCTTCGTTCCGGGCATTGCTGACGAACCGGTTGACGGGGCGTTCTTGCATTTTCTCCGCCGCCAAGGGCCTGGTCAGCTCGCGATATTCCGGTTCGGGCAGAGGCTCGCTGCCGATCCAGCGCGCCATGGTCTCGTGCGTGAGAATGACCGGCATCCGATTGTGAATCGGGGCGACCAGCCCGTTGGGTTCAGTGGTCAGAATCGCAAAGCAAGGTGGCAGCGTGTCATCTACCCCTGTTTCCCAAATGCCAGCGAATGCGAATGGCTCCTCATTCCTCAGAGTGAAAAGGTGCGGATATTTGACCTTCCCGACTTCCAGCCATTCATAAAACCCGTTGGCCGGCACCAGGCACCGGCGCTTGGCCACAGATTCCTTGAACGTGGTACCGCTGGCGGCTGTTTCAGATTTCGCATTAGGCAGCATCCGTTTCCGGGCTTTGCCACGCTCATAGAACGGCACCAAGCCCCACATCATTTGTATCACTTCCGGTCCAGCGGCACGTTCCACGACAGCCGGCACCACCTGAGTCAAAGTGATGTTATACCTCGATTTCGCGGCTTCTGCGAGGACAAGCTTTCTAGCGAGGGCCTTGGCAATCGCTGCCAGCGCGGCTTCGGCCAGTTGTAACGTGTAGCGGGTGCACATCAGGCGATCTTTGGCAGCTTGCGAAGCTCTAGGGCGGAAACTTATTTTCTTCTGACGTGGCGGATGGTTGACCCAGGCTGCAGGCTACCCGCTCTAGCGGACCTTGCCGGCGGAGTTCTCGAGCAGGACGTTGGCGAGCACGGTCGTGTCGGACGTGGCCGGCAGGTGCGAACAGAAGCCGATGCCGACATAGAAGGGCCCGTCGAGATGCAGATCTGCGGTCGCCCCAACCTGGTGCATGGGTTCGCCTTTCAGGCTGACAAAAAGCGCAAAGGTGTCGCCGTGCTTCTCGATGCCAAGGCGGATGGGCGGCTCGCCCGTGTGACTGGGCTCGCCCTTGACCCGGCAGGCTTCCTTGATGTCGGCCCCCTTCTCCGGTCGCAGTGCCAGATGGATCAGTCCGGCGCCGTGCAAGGCGGTCATGACTTCCTTGGAATTGTCGTCGAGATCCTGGCGGATGACGAGGACCGCCTTGCGGTCATCGTATCCCTTCGGGTTCGGGTAGGTGATGTCGGCCGCGAGGGAAACATCGCCGGACACCTTTTTCCAGAGATAGCGGAACTCGTCGCGGAAATACCAGATGTTGTAGCTGGCGGAGTTGATGGTGAATTGTTTCGAGCCGGCATCGTAACTGGCGCTGCCCGGCAGCAATGGGCCGCCGATGTCGGACTGGCCCTGAAAGATACCGAGTGGTACAGCGAAACTCACCGTGGGCCGGTGAAAGCCTGCCGGGGGCGGCACCTGCTGGTGCGTGGCGGAGCCCGGCAGCGCCCAATCCGGCACTTGGGGCGTTTGCGCAGGGAGCAGCTGCGGTGCGGCGCACAGAAGCAGGGCGGACAGGCGAAGTAGTCTCATAGGTAATCGGACGATGCAGAAGCCGGTGAAAAAGGGAAACCCGAACGGGTCGGGAGTCAGGCGACTCGGCCGCACGGTCTGCCAATTTGCAACCTCATTGAAAATAGCCTTCGGCACGCATCACGCCGGATTCGGGATCGTCGCTTATCGAGGCCTCGTGACTGGCAGCGGAAAAGGCGGGCTGGCGTTGCAGCCAGCGCACGGCGCACAGGCTGTCGGTGAGCGCGTCATGCAGGGCCGAACCAAAATCATAGGCCTGGCCGTCAAACCCCGCTTCCGCCACGGCCTGATCAATGGCCAGCATGACGGCAAACATCCGGCTGCGCAGGCCGGGAATCGAGACATCCACCTGCGCGTTTGCGGGATTGAGATTGGCGCGGCAGGCGTCGGCGTTGGGACTGTGGTGTGCGCGGCAGGCCTCGGGCCTCGCTTCGTAGATGGTGCAACTGCCGTCGCGTAGTATCGCGCATGGCCGGTTCAGCGCGGCCTGGGCAAGGCTGGAACGCCCGGCGAACGCATCGCGATGCGCCGCAGTGCGCGTGATCGCGCCTTCAAGGTCCGCGGGGGTGAAATGGGTCTGAATGTATTCCGCCGCGAGGAGCACCTCGTGGGCCTGCACGCCCACCGGCACGTGGCAGCAGGCGTCGCAACCGGCCCGGCAGGCAACCACATTGCGGGCCGCTCCGGGGGCCGACGCGTAGGCGCGGTCGAAACCCTTGTGCGCCACGCGGAGGACGGAGAGAAAATCGGCGGGATTGCGCGTCTTCCGCAACCGTTGCAGCACCGTTTCCCCGGTCTTGTTGAACAGGATTTCTTCTTCCGGCGAAAAGACAGCGCTCATGGCATCCGCCACTGGACCCGAGATCGCGAATTTTGACAAGGCCCGTCGGGAGCAAGCCGGAAACAAAGAGCCAAGCAAAAGTTTCTTTAGGGCGACGTGGCGGATGCCGGCCGACCCGCTATGACGCCCAACACGGCGCCAGCTAGAAATCCAGTGACGTGAGCGAGCACATCAACCTGCGGTCCGCCCGCTCCATAAAGCCCGAGCACGATCAGGCCCGCCGCAGCCGGCACGAAAAACGAACGCCAGCGATGCGGGTATCCCGCCTTGGTGGCCAGGCGCACGGCCCGGCCTGTCAAAAGTCCGAGCGCGCCAAAGACCGCGGTCGATGCTCCCACCGAGGTGTAGGGGCCGGGATAATACACCGCCGCGACGGCCAGATTGCCGGCCACGGCCGCGAGTCCAAGGAGCATCCAGCCCCGCGCACGGCCAAAGAGCGTCACCACCGCAGCAAAGACGAATATGCCGGCGAACAAGTTCGACACGAGATGCGCCGCATCCACGTGCAGAAAGAGCGCGGTCAACGCCCGCCACCATTCGCCACGATCGAACATCGCCACGGAATCGAGCGCGCCGGCGTCGGTCCACTCCGGGTGACGCAATTGACCGCGAAACACCGCCAGCGCCGCGAGCGCCCAAAACAGCGGCGTCCCCAGGTCCAGCCGCGACCTAGCCTGCTTTTCCGGCGCGAAACGCGGCGGCCAACCAATGCTCTCGCGATCGTAGTTCGCCAGCTCCTCCCGTACCCGCGTCGCGGCCGACGGCTCGACGAGCAGCCGGTAGCCGGCTTCGGATGGCATCAGCCAGCAGACATCCCCCAGCGCGAGGACAACCAGGCTGTGATCGAATCCTTCCTTCGTCGTGCGATACTGTCCGGCCTCGGTGAGATCGCCGGGAACGTACTCATCCAGGCTCGCGTTGTCCGCTGTGGCATCGGGTCCCGACATTGTCAGGCCAGTATAATGCGGCTTGGCTCTGGCGCCACTGTGTATTGCACCGACACTCATACTGTCAGCGCAGCAACAGCTAGCATGCCGGGCGGAAACGGCGTTTTCTTGATGTTCCGGCTGCCAGTTCCAACACCCCTTCCCCATGAATCATCTCCGTAAAGTCATCCTGTCTTTTCTGTCTCTGGCCGGATTCGCGGTACAGGTCCGTGCGGAGCACCCGCTCACCAATCCGACCGTGGCTGATCTCGCCAGGAGATTTTCCTCCCCACCGTCGGAATACAGCTCGCAGGTGACCTGGGGCTGGAGCGGAGTGATCACGCGCGAGGTCCTCGCCCGCGACCTCGACAAGCTGAAGGCGATGAACATTCAGCAGGCCTGGGTCGAGCCGGGACGGAACCCGGAAGCGCCCTATCTGTCGCCGGCCTATTTTGAGAACGTCAAAATCGGCGTCGAGGAGGCGAAGAAACGCGGCATGCACCTGTGGTTCGACGATGACGGTGGCTACCCGTCGGGTTTTGCCGGAGGCAAGATTTCCACCCAGCGCCCGGATCTCGCCATGAAGGCGCTCGCCAAACCGGAGCAATTCCCGGTGGCGCCCGGCGAAGTTTTCACGCGGAAGCTGGACGAAAAGACCATCTGCGCCGTCGCCGTCAACCTGGACACCGGCGCCACGCAGTTGCTCGCACCCGTTTCCGGCCAGCTCAACTGGACCGCCCCCGCCACCGGCCGCTGGGCAGTGGGTATCGCGAGCTGGCAGTTCCGTTCCGGTGTCACGCGCTCGTCCAACAACAAATCGGGCGCCAAGGACAACGAGCACTCGCTGATGGATTATCTCTCGCCCGAGGCGAACCGGGTTTTCGCCCAGTGGACGTTTGACGCATACGAAAAGGCGGTTGGCGCGGAGTTCGGCAAGACGTTCCTCGGTTTCCGGGGCGATGAAGCCTCCTACAATTTCAATCCGTGGACGCCGGATTTCCCGACGGAATTCCAAAAACGCAAGGGCTATGACCTCCGGCCCTACCTGCCGGCCGTGGCGGCGATCGAGATCGGCCACGACCGGGCCAACGCCGCGCCCGTGACGGGCAGTCTCGACGTGGCGCACCGCGTGTATGCCGACTACTGTGACGTCTGGTCCGATCTTTTTGGCGGGAATTTCTTTGGAGGCGGAGCCGTCTGGTGCGCGGCCCACGGCCTGGAGATGCAGACGCACATCGAGCATGAGGAAATCCTGCCGCAACTTGCGATCGCCAACGGCGATTACTTCAAATGCATGCGCGGCATCCAGATTCCGGGCATCGACGTCATCTGGCACCAAATCTGGCACGACGTGGTGGCGGATTTTCCCAAGCTCGCCTCGTCCTCCGCCCACCTCAACGGCCGGCCGTTGTCGATGAGCGAGTCGTTCGCCGCCATGACCGGCCGGTTTCCCACGCCGGATCTCGAGGAGGTCGGCTGGATCCTTCACCATCAGATCGTGCTCGGGATCACTCATTTTGAATACATGTTCATGCCCGCCTCGACCCCGCGCACCCGGCCGCCGGGTGGCGGCGCCTCACCCGCGGCCAATCCCGCTCAGCCGACCGCCGCACTCGTGCGCGGCGCCGCCCCCGCCGGTTACCGCTATTTGGAAGACCCGAAATTTCCCGAGCTCGCCCTCGCCATCAACCGTACGACCTATGTCCTCGCCCAAGGTCGCCCCGCCGCCCAGATCGGCGTCTACATTCCATCATCGAGCTTCTGGTTCGGCGACACGGCGACGAACGCCAGTTTTCTGGCCATCGTGCACTCACTGCTCGAACATCAGCGTGACATCGATTTCGTGGATGACGGCGCATTGGCGAAAACGCTCAAGGTCAAGGGCGGCGCCCTGATCAACGTGAGCGGCCAGGGTTATCGCGCCATCGTGGTGCCTCCGACCGTCGCCATCTCGCAAGCTGCGCTGGACCGGCTTCGCGCCTTCGCCAAGGCCGGGGGCAAGGTCATCTTTATGGGAGGCCCGCCGCGTCTCGTCATGGACAGGAATTTTCTCACGGCCACCGCACCCGGTGAGGTGGGCTGGGCTGTTACGGAACCATCGGCTGAAATCACCGCCGAGGTGCTCGCGACCCTGCCGGCTCCTGACGTGGCGTTGGATCAGCCAGTGTCCGCCCTGAAATACAATCACCGTCATCTGAAGAACGGCGAAGTCTACTATCTCTTCAACGAGGGTGACGCACCACTCAGCCTCAAGGCGACCCTCGCGAACAACGGCACAGCCCGAAAAGCTGAAAGCTGGGATGCCCGCACCGGCACCATCGCCCCGATTCCCTCGGTCGTTTTCGCCAGCGGCCAGACGATCCTGCCGCTCGAACTGGCCCCGTGGGAAACGAAGCTGGTGGTGCTCCAAGGACAATAGTCCAGCAAAACAGGCCGGGTGCAGTCGCCCTGAGTTGACCGACTGTGGCTCAAATTGGAAATACATAGTAAAGCATGCTTGACATATGACAAGTATGCTTTACAGTCCGGTTCATGGACAAACCAAATACGATCGAATCGGTTCAGCCCCTCTCCGGTCACTATTCCCTGAAAAAGGATCTGCGACTCAATGCCTGGTTCATGGTGGCGGCGGCTACCTGCCTGGTCTTTGACCTTCTGATTAAACGGCACCCTGAATGGAGTCCGCTCAGGCGGGCACTGCTTACTCTGACTCCATTGATTCCGGGTATGCTCTATGTGCGGGACTGCCTGCATTTCATCCGCGGCATGGACGAGTTGCAAAGACGTATTCAGATGGAAGCCTGGCTGTTTGCCGCCATGGGGACGCTGATTCTCGGAACAATCGTCAACACCCTGAACGCCAATGGCGTCCCATTGGGCCGATTGGATCACGGATTCAGTCTGGTGGGAACATTCGCCCTGACCTTCGTGCTCTGGCTGGTGGGCACGGCCATCGCCAACGGCCGCTACAAATGAAAAACCAACTGCGCGAACTGCGGGCACTCAAGCAGTGGTCCCAAGGCGATCTGGCGGACAAACTTTGCGTTTCTCGCCAGACCATCAACGCCATCGAAACCGAGAAATATGACCCGAGCCTTCCGCTGGCCTTCAAGATCGCCCGGCTATTCAAGCAGTCCATCGAGGAGATTTTCAAAGCCGGCGACTGAACTCCCCGCCGGCTTCACCCAACGATCAGTCGCGAGCTTCCCCGGCATAGTCAGTGTCGGTCAAGTGTTCCTGCCACGTCGCAGTCCGGCCGGCCTCGTCCACTCCTCTCTGGATTAAGCTTTGTGTTGTGTCCAAGAAACCGGCACCGATACAGCGATGTTGTCGTCTTTCTCCATACACCTCCTGGCGCGCATGAGCATCTCAAGCTGGAAATGGAACCTCGCTCCGCTCGTTTCAATGTTTTTGGCCTTCACGGCTGCGGCTCTTTCGGCCGCCGAAAAAATTGATCTGGCTCGCACTGAGCCGGTGCCGCCCGGCGAACCAGTTCCGATCGCGGACTTCTTCCGCCCTGCGATCCTGCAGGAGCCAAAGCTCAATCTCGCCGGGACGCACATTGCGGCGTTGATCTCGGCTGATGAGGACCAGACGCAGTTGATGATCTTTGACCTGAAGACTCAGACCATGGAGGGACGCTCCTACAAAGGCGACCGTGACGTTTTTCAGGTCGACTGGCTGGACGACCAGCATGTGATTTACTCGCTCGGGGTCCGCAAAGTCTTCGACGGGGGCTTGTATGTCGGCAAAGTCGGCGCCCTTTCCTTTGCCTACCCTCTCCTGGGCAGCGTCTGGTCGAGCGTCATCGCCATTCCCCCTGGGGACCGGGCTCACCCGCTGGTGAAAGTCGCAGCCAACAGCCGCGCCACCGGAAAATATGGGGAAGTCTTCTCGGTAAATTCAAAAAATGAAACGGGCGACACCCAGACCCAGATTTCGCGGCGCTACCCGGTGCTTAAGACCGACCACGGCTTCGATACCGCCTATCTGGCGGACAAGGATGGCCAGCTCGCGTTCGGGTTCACCTCCGAGGACGGCGTCCTGGCGCTGCATCGGCTGGTCGGCGATGCCTGGGAGAAGTGTCCGCTCAACCTGGAAGAGATCGACGTCTATGGCTGCGGCGATCATCCGGGTGAAATCGTGGTGCTCGGCCCCCGACAGGACGGCAAACCCCGCCCCTTGGAAGTCATGGAGGCCGCGACGGGCAAGGTCGTAGAAGTCTTGCTGCAGGACAAGGCCTACGACTGCACTCCCCGGCTTTACCGCGATCCAGTCTCGCATCTGATCGTTGGCGTGAACTACAACCGGGACGGGCCGCGGGTCACCTGGTTTGACGAGTCCTACCGCGGCCTGCAAAAGGCGGTCGATGGATTGTTTCCCGGCCAGGTGGTGCGGATCCTCGGCAGCGACCTGACTGGAAAAGTGATCCTCATCGGCATTTACTCGGACCGTCAGCCCATGATCTACAGCCGGGTGGATTTGGAAAAACATACCGCGGGACTGATCAAGAATTCCCGGCCGTGGATCGACCCGCAACGGATGCGGCCCATGAGCATCGTGAAATTCAAGACCCGCGACGGACGGCAGCTCGACGCCTACGTCACCCTCCCGGCGGGCGCTTCCAAACAAAATCCACCGCCGTTGGTGGTGATACCCCACGACGATCCGTCGGCGCGGATTACTTGGGGCTTTGACGACGAGGCGCAATTCCTCGCCAGCCGGGGCTACGCCGTCCTGGAGCCGAACTATCGCGGTTCCAATGGCTACAATTGGATGTTTCCCACCGATGACGAATGGGCTTTCCGCAAGATGCATGACGACGTGACGGACGCCACCAAAACCCTGATCGCTTCTGGTCTGGTTGATCCTCAGCGCATTGCCATCATGGGAACTTCCTTTGGCGGGTTTCTCACCCTTTCCGGCATGGCCTTTGAGCCTTCCCTGTATCGCTGCGCCGTTGCGATTTCGGCAGTGGGCGACTGGGCCAAGCTCATCGCGGATTATAAATACAACAGGTACTCCAGTCCCTACTACTCGCGCATGATTTATAAATTGGGCGACACGAAGGCGACCCCGGAAAAATGGGAGGCTATCGCTCCCCTGAGACAGGCCGAACGGATTCGCGCCCCCGTTTTTCTCTCGACGGGCGAGTACGATGCTCCAACCGCCATAGCTCAATCGAAGGAACTGGCGTCGGTCCTCGAGCGCAACCATGTGCCCGTCGAATCGATTTCGTTCATCAACGAGTCGGAGGGAGTGTACCACCTCCGCCATAAAGTGGAGCTCTACTCGCGAATTGAGGCCTTCCTCGCAAAGCATCTGGGGCCGCTTCAGCCGGGATCGGCGACCTCCAGTTCACCTTGAACCCTGAATCACTCTTGCCAAAGCAGCGGGAGAAAATGGAGCGGCCCTGTAGGCGATAAGATTGATTATTGACGCAGTCAAAGCACGTCAACCCGGAGGCCGGAAATAAGGGCCGGCGCGGATCTTGCTCTGATTAATCGAATCTAAACATCCGCAGCCTGACGCATTTTCCATCTTTCCCGACCCCGACGAGCCACTCAGCGCACGTTCCTGAGGCTGGCGACAAGATAGTTATCCAGCTCGAGCAGGCTGTTGGACTGACGCTTGTTCTCCGCCATTTTTTGCAGGAGCGCATCGACGGCCGTAAGCAAGTTTTTATAATACGCCACGTGGTGGGGATTCGTCAGCGGTCCGAGTTCCCTGGCGTCCGGCCAGGTGGCTTTGTTCGCTTTGTAGCCTTCGGGATCTTCCCGGAAATCAGTCAGCGACCTCTGGATCAATTCGTCCTTCTTGCCGCGGTGCAGCCGATCACGGCCGATGAGCAGGATGGCCGTGGTCGCTCCCCGCACCCGGTCATCGTTCCACTTGATTTTTAATCCCATGGTTCCTTTTCCCGCGCTTTTCCCATTTCGTCAATAGGGTCGAGTCGAAGTGGGCATGCCTGACTGGTCTGGTTTCGTGGTTTTTGTGAGCCTGCCCCCCCTCCCGCCGTCCCGGCAGGTCGCGTCCGTGAGGCGTAACCCGCCCGTCATTTCAGTTCGCCAGTTCGTAGAGATATTCGACATACGACAGCGTCGCGCCGTCGTAGCCCTCGACCTTCGGGTTCGCCGATTCAATGATGAAGAATTCGTCGGGCGCATGCGCGCCGGAGCCGTAGCCGAGCCCGAAGTGGCCCGCCGCGAGTTTCAGCGGTGCGTTCGTGAAAACGTAGCCGGGATACGAACCCGCCAGCCATGGCCAGAGCACGGGATCGATGCCCGCCTGCTTCAGCACCGAGATCTGCGCCTGGATTAGTGGCGTGTCGGCCGGAGTCCGCGTCGGGTCATAGCCGCCCGTCATTTTTATGTCGAGGTCGCCGTAGCCGCGCTTGGCCAGGTGGGCCTTCAATTGGGACAAGGCTTCCGCCGCCGTCTGGCCGGGCACAAGCCGCAGGTCGAGTTTCGCCGAGGCCTTGTGCGGCAGCACCGTCTTGCCACCGGGCCCGGTGTAGCCGCCGTAGATTCCCTCGATGTTGACGGTCGGCATCGACTCCAGCCGCTCCAACGCCGCGAGGAATGGCAGGTCGTCGATCCACTTCACGGCACCGGAGACGACCTTGTATTGCATCTCGGTGAGCCGCTTCGAGGCGGCGGCGATGAGCACCTTGTCCGCCGCGGACAAGGGCGGCACGCGGTCCATGAAGCCGTCGATCGCCGGCGTGTTGCCGTCGGGCGTGACAAGGGTGCTGAGCGCCTGCACCAGCCGCCACACCGGGCTGTCGACCATCGCCTTGAAGGAGGAGTGTGTGTCCCGCATCGGGCCGCGGCCCCAAGTCAACGCATCAGCGGTGAGTTCGCACTCAATGACGCCCTTGGCGCCGAGATTCACGGTGACGGCGCCATCAAGGCCCTGCGTCGCATGTGGCAGGAACACGCCGGCACACTTCGCCAAGGCGGCCTGCACTTCCGTTTTCAGAACGATCTGCGCGATATGCGGCGAGCCGATTTCCTCCTCGCCCTCGGCGACGAGGACTAGATTGACCGGCAGTTTCCGGCCGGCGGTGCGAAACGCATCGAGGGCCGCCAGGAAGGCTGACTCGGGCCCCTTCTGGTTCACCGCGCCACGCCCCATCACAACCTTGCCGAGTCCGGGCCGATCGATCAGGGCGGCGTCAAGCGGCGGTGACGTCCATTCCTTCGGATCGAATTGCTTCACGTCATACATGAAGTAGACGCCAACGGTTTTCGGTGCGCCGGCATCAAGGGTGGCAAATACGCCCGGCTTGCCGTCGGTTTCGATCCGGACGGCCTGCTGGAACCCGACTTCCTGCAACAACGTGATCAGATAATCGGCACCTGCCGGAAATCCGCGGTTCTCCGCCGCGATCGCCGGCCGGCGGATCCATTCCTGCAAGCGCGTCACCGCGCGGTCATGGTTGCTGGTGATCTGCGCCTTGATGCCGGCGAGATCGGCGTCAGCCGCCGCCACCGCCTGGCCCACGAATCCCGCCATCAAAACACCGGACAATAAAAACAGACTTCGATTCATGGCGTCGATGATGTCGGCGCTGTACAGGGTCGCAACCATACAAAACCCCGGATTTTAACCCCGGATTTCACCGATGAAACGGGCTGGGGCTCCAATTTTTCGTAACTAGATCGGATTTGAAAGCCGCGAAATCCGAGCAATCAGTGATTACACTTTCCCGATCGTTCTCAGGAATCAGCGGCGCGGCGCCAGGTGTTGAGCCACCCACGCCAGCTTGTCGGCGTATTGCCCGGAGTTCGACGACTGCCGGCTCATTATCGGGTGAGGCAGCGCGAAGAACGACCCCTCGCCTTTCATCGCGTTGCCGCCGCCCGTTTCCAGATAACAGAAACCGTTGCCATCGAAAGAGGCGGTCGGAGAGCGGCCGCTGATGAGGTCGGCAATCCGCTGCGCAACCACCACCCCCTGCGCCTCGGCGATCGTGCCCGCCTTGGGCAGCACCAGGCCCACGTCCGGCTTGAAGCGGCCCGGCAGGGCCACTGTGTTCACGTCGCCGATGGCAAACACGCGGCCTTCGCCAGCCGCTGACTGGAGTTCCATCGTCAGCGGATCGACGGGTATCCAGCCCGAGGGACCGCTCAACTGGGCGGTGCGCACCACCAAGGGGGCTTCGTGCGGCGGTACACAGATCAACAGGTCATATAAGGCGGTCGTGCCGTCGGCAAACTCCACCCGGTGCGCGGCTTCGTCGACGCGCACAACGGATTTTTGCGGGAAAAAACCGATGCCCTGATCCGCCAGCTTCCCCCGGATGAAGGCTCCCATCTCGGGGCCCGCGGTTGCCATCGGTGAGCCCTCCACCGTGCAAACGCTCATCCGGATTGTGTCTTTCCGGCCGCGTCCGTCAAAGAAGTGCCGCAAAAGCAATGCCGCCTCATAGGGCGCAGCGGGGCATTTGTAGGGGGTCTTCGGAATCAGCAGCACGATCTCTCCCTGGGTGAACTCCGCCAGGACCGGCCGCAGTTTTTCCACTCCCGTCACGGTGTAGAAGGTGTGCGCCCCCGCCAGACCAGGCACGGTCTCCTGCCGCAGGGTGGCCCCGAGCGCGATCACGAGAAAGTCCCACCGGCGCTGGCCGGCCGCCGTCGTGACGCAGCGCCCCCGCAGATCCAGTTGCGAAATCTCCGTCTCCAGGAACTGTACCCCCGGTTCGAGCAGGACCGCTCGCGCCGCGGAAATCTCCGCGCTGGTCCGCTCCCCCAGCATCACCCAGGGTTTGCCGGCTCCGACGTGGAATAACGGCGACCGGTCAATGATCGTGACCGCATGTTCCGCGGGCAACAGCCGCCGCAGGGTGTTCGCGGTGGCGATGCCGCCAAACCCGCCGCCCAAAATCAAAATCTGCGCCGCAGCGTTCGGTTGCGTGGAGTGCGAACTCATCAATCTGACTGAAGCAGATTTCCATCACCCGTCAACGAAGGGCCTGAAATCGTGCCGAGAAATTAACCCCGCCGCCGGGCTGCGGGCGATATGGTTGGCGAAAGAGTGAATTGTCGATTATCTCGTGGGGAACGATGGTCCTGGCTGCACGCACAGCACAGCCGTTGCTGCCCGCGGGAATTACCTCCCCATCTCCCTTCTGGACCAAGACATCCCCACCAATTCCATGAAAATTCTGCTTGTGGACGACGAAGCGATGCACCGTGCCCTGCTCGAGGACATTTTTTCCAAATGGCCGGAGCACAAAATCACGTCGGTCGCAAGCGGCCAGGCGGCCTTGGATTTGCTGAAAACCAGCGGGCAAACCTTTGATATCGTCTTTCTCGATATAAAGATGCCCGGATTGAGCGGACTGCAGGTGCTGGAGCAGCTTTGGGAATCGCCTCTCCACCGGTCGCTCGAAATTGTCATGTGCAGCACCCTTGATGACAAGCCGACCATCATCAAGGCGATCGAGCTGGGAGCGAGGCACTACATGGTCAAGCCGGCCACCGAGAAAAGCGTGGCCAAAAAGCTGCAGCAGATTGCCAAGATACCCGACGCTTCGGTCAGCTAGATCCCTTGGACCAAAGGCGTATCACTGTCCACAACCTGAGGTTGCCCTGGCTTGACGGGGTTGGTTGAACCCCGAATTCAAAACGTCTGCCGTTATTTGTGGAATTGCTCTGAAACGATCTTTCCGTCCTTCAACTGATAGACGCAGAGTTCGGATATCTGCCTCCGTCCCGCGCCTTTCATCGTTACGTCCATGCTCATCGTGCAGGCGAACGAATGGTCCGCGACCAGCGGCTCCGAGACAGCGAGGGAATGCATCTTCTCAATCATGGCCTCGAACTTCCGGCCCTTCTCGATGATGGCGGCCAGTCCCTTCGTTTCCTTCGCGAAGGCCGGGGACGCCTCCGCCTCGATGCTGACCGCATCGGCGGCGAACAATTCCTTTTGAGCGGCTTCCCACTTGGCCTCCCGGCAGAAGGTCACCAAGCGCGCGGCAATTTCATTTGTGTTCATTTTTTATCATGGGTTGGGTGGTTATTTACGAAGTCGACTCACTCTAGCACATGCCACTGACAACCCTATGTCAGGAGGGATTGTCAGGCGGTCACCGGGGAGCGGGAGCCGCCGGGCGAAATGATTTGACGACGCGGACCGCGGCCTGGATTTCGGCGTCGGTCATATCTTTCCCGATTGCGGGCATCACCGAAACCCCGGTCTTGACCCGCGACCCCTCCCGGATCTGGCGCTCGATTTCCGCATCCGTCAGGCGGCTCTCCCGCAAGTCCTTGGCCTTGATCTTGCGCCCCTGCGGCGTTTGTGCGCGGCCGTCAGTGCCATGGCAGGCGGCGCAATTGTTTTCGAATACGGTCGCATCGTCGGCGGCCCGCGAGGTGACGGCCCACGGGAGCATGATGGCAAGTGTCAGTATCCAGCGGTGGCGCATGGCAGGATAAATAAGCGCACGACCCGGCAGTGCAACTTCCGATACCGGCAATGGAGTTAAACGGGCAGGTTTTAAGTTTTTTAATTGCTGCGTCATTCACTGCAATCGGGACCAAGTCGGAATAATTCAACTGCATTACCCACTAAAAACACGAAACACACGAAATGATGAGAGATAAAAAAACCGGTGTCGTCGATGCAGCACTAGAGGCTATCCGAAAACCGGGAATTGCAGCGTAGGGGCGCAGTCTTGCTGCGTCCAAGGATTTTCAAACCCGAGCGGGCGCTGCAAGACTGCGCCCCGACAATTGATCCGGTGATATCTTCGGGAAGGGTTTTCGGATAGCCTCTAATAAGTTAGCTCGAGAAATATCGATTCCAGTCCGTGGATATTCTTTCGTGTATTGTCAGCCCTGTCGCTTCGCTCGAAACGTGGTGGCCTCTGCTTGCAGTTCCGACTCGAAATCCGCCCTGAGTGAACCCCGGCCGAATGGTTTTGGTATTTCAGCCCGTTGGCTGGCGAGTTCGCGGTCAAGGCGGTCAGCAACGCACGGTGTTGCGTTTGGGCGCGATGGGCGCGCCGCGACGGGACTTCCGGATGTAGCTTTCCGCATCGGGGATCCTGCAAGCGGTGTCGCCCACGTCCACTTCCACCGGGCCAAGCTTCCGGGCGGTTGCGATGGCCTTGTCACCCAGTGGCGCCACGTAGGTACCGGTCGAGATGATGAAATTATTCATCGCCTGACGCACGCGGTTGGGCGCGGCGGGCAGGATCTTCGCGACGCGGTCCAGCAGCGCCCCCAACTCCTTCACCGGCAGGCGTTCGTCCGGGACTACCGCCACCAACGCACCGAGCGACGCCCAGCCCGCAATCGCCACGTGCTCCTTGGGCGAATCGACCCACTTCCGGGCCAGGGCGAAACCGTCGGGATGCTCGGACACCACCCACGGCACAATCGTGCCCGAGATCATCCGCCACGCCGCCTTGTCCGCCCACGACTGCACCTGTGAGCGCGTCATTTTTGCTCCGCCGCTGATCAGGCCGGCGAGGTATTGCGCATCACCATTGCCGGTCGCGAACAGCTCCAGCGCGAGCGCCTGCTCGCCTTTCAATTTCTTGTGGATAACCTTCAGGTCGGCCACCTTCACGCCGAAGAACGGCTCCTTCGCCCCATGCTTGAGAAAAATGCGCTTGGTGGATTCGCTGCCCTTCGCGGCGAGCTCTGACATCACTTCCTTGAGTTTCATAGGCGCGGGCAAATCGGACGGGGTCGGTTTTGGGGTTTGTGGCAAGCCAGACTTAGGGCTTCGCCGCCTTGGCTACCTCGACGGCAAAGGCATAGTCCGGGCCGAACATGTTTGACCGGAAAACGACGAATTTCTGGTCGGGCGTGAAGCTCGGATTCGGTTCCAGTCGGTAGTTGTGCTTCGCCATGTTGACCAGCTTCTCCGACTCGAGATAGCCGCCCTTGATCAGGTGTTCGCCCAACGTCTGCCTGTCCGGGACCCGTACGGGACGGAAAAGAAAGATCCAGGGAGAGTTATTGTCGCCATCGCCGCAGAAGAGCGTCCCATCCGGCGACGAGTTGTCGTGGATGGACGACTGGTCAGGTGCGTAGTGATACCAGACGCGCTCCTCCGTCTCGACATTGAAGCTGGCGATGAAGGAGCTGAGCATGCCCTTCGGGAAATGCAGCTGGTAGAAAATGGTTTTCCCGTCGGCGCCCCACCACTCGTGGCCGGCGATTTCCATTTCCATCGTGCGCCGGTGCACGAGCTGGTTCTGCGTGCCGTCCGTGCGGATGCACCAGAGCCGGTCGACGAGCCACCAGTGTCCTTCGTGACAATACATCAGCAGCGTCGGATCCGTCGTCGAAAACTGCTGGTGGTTCAACCAGTCTGTGCTGTGCTCGATCAGATGCTTCACCTGGCCGGTCCGCAGGTCCACGGTGAACATCGTCATGGGCAGCTTCGCGGCCAGCCGCTTGCTCATCATTTCGCCCTTGTTGGCCGGCTCGCCCAGGTTGGTGGCCGACATCCGGCCGAGGGGCGTGGTCCCGTCGTAAGCCCCGCCGGCATTGGCGTCGCCTTCGATGAAAGTTCCGGCACCCAGGGTCTCGTCCGCATTGATGGTGGCGACGCCGGCACGCCGCGGAAGGTCGGCCAGCTTCCGGGTTTCCCCGGTGTCCAGGTTGGTGCTCCACAGCGTCGAGTAGAAGGGATCCTGGGTCGGCTTGGTGTAGTAGACGGTGGGTGTTTTGTGGCCGACAATGATGGCCTTGGCGGGCCCCGCCACCACCTGGTGCGCCTCCAACGTCGCCAGATCCAGCACCGAGATGCCGGCAGGCGTGGTGTACGCCATCTTTTTGCCGTCGGGTGTGTAGCCGTTGAAGTTGAAGTAGAAACTGTCGGAGCCCGGCTCGCGCGTCAGGCGGATGACCCGGTGACCGGTGTCCGGATCGATCCACGACGCGGGCGGTTCTGGCGCAACCGGCGCCGGTGCCTCGGCGGAAAACAAGGTGCCCTCCGCCAGTAAAAAAGCGGCCGAGAAAGCGAACACGTGGCGAATGCGGGAATGGATTGCGGAGTTCATCGGGGCAAGCGGGGTTGACTGCGTTGTGTCAAAGGGGATGTGCCGCCCGCAGGTTGTCAAAAACCGGGATAGACAGACAGTCGGAGGGAGCCTTGCCGGAACAACGATACTGGGGTATGATCCGATTTGGCAGCCCCACCCTTGCCCGTGATCCGATTGACCATGCGCGCACCTTTTCCTCTGAGGTTCTTCAAGCGCGGTCGTTTTGTGACGCGGTGGCCCGGAATGGCGTTCGGTTTGATGGGGAGCCTCTGGATCGGAACGCTGGGCGCGGACGAAGACCAGGACAAGAAACTCGCCCGGCTGGGATTCGCGTTTGACCAGCACGCGCATGACGTGGCGGTCGCTGCCGCCAACGCAGTTCCTCCGGTCGGTGAAAATGGCAGCACAAATGCATCCTCGGATGACGTGCTTCTACTGCCGAAATACACCGTGACGGGGAAACGCGTCCCATTCAAGGAGCGGGAGGTGCTGTCGCCAAAAGGTCGGCTCGATCTGGCGAAGAAAACCTATCTCACGCCGGCTTATCAAAAGACATTCGGACTGGTGGAAGCGGTGGCCTCGCTGTTCATAAATCCCATGGGCGGTTGGCAGCCCAACAATCCGGAGGCAATGGCGCTGTACGAGGACACCGAGCAAAAGCGACGCAACACGGAGATGAAGGAGCTGCTGAACGCCGAAGCGCTTGATGATTACAGCAAATAAGCCTGCCGAAAAGAAACGGTGAAACGACCAACTGGCGCCGACCCAGACCTACCGGTCCGCGCGAGCCGAGGCGGCGAAAGCTGCATTGTTCCCGTTTGACCGCATCCCGGTGTTCGTCCCGGCAACGGCTGCAAAGCAGCCGCACGGGACCGGGGCAGGCAATCAGGGAAGCTTCAACTGGAACTTGATTGACTTGATCGTACCGCCCGCGTCGGTCTCGAAGATGTAGCCCAATTTGCTGTCGAAGAAATCGCCGCGGACAAAAGTCCAGGTGTGGCCGGTGTGGCGGAAAGTTTCTGACTTCTTGTCACTATCCGAGATTATCGGGTAAGCCGCGTCGAGCGCCTGCTGCAGCTTCTTCGCGTCCCCATCGGTGCGCAGCTTGAAATCTGGGTTGAGCATCTTCTGAAAGTCCGGCAGGTCGGCGTCCGAACTCGGCCGACTCACGCTCACGAGGTTGTCCCCGACGCGCGCGGCGACCAAATCGCTGGATTGCTCGCCGTCTGCATACTTGAGAACCACCTTGACGGTGTAGAAGGGCGCTGAAAACACATTGACGAACGCAGGGTCATCCAGCTTCTGGGTCTCGAACCGCACCAGGTCCGGCGTATGCTTGGCGAAAAACGACTGCTCTTCCGGCGTCAGATCGCGGGGGAATAACAGGACGGGGAGTGCCGACAAAATCGTCGACAAAACGATGGCGGGATAACGGTTCATGTTTATTGGGCAGCACCTGGCTGCTTTTCTGGATGGTGGGGCGTAACGGGAACTCGATGATGTGCTTGACCGGGCCAACGAGTCAATCGCTTCCCAGCTTGGCGAGCTCGGCCCGGGCCCGCTCCCGGACTTCAACCTCGTATTTTTCGCGTTGGGGCATCGCGAGGCCCTGTTCGAACGCGATGCGGGCCGCACGGCGCTGGCCGTCCGCCAGCAGGGCGAAGCCCAGTTCCAGTTGATGTCCGGGAAGGCCGGGGGCGAGTTCCACGGCCCGCCGCAAATGCCGCACCGCCTCGGCGGTTGAGGCGCCGGGCAGACCGCCATAAACAAGCCAGGCAATAAACCGGCTGGCACTGTCGAGCGATGCGACCGCGTAATGCCAGCGGCCCAGCACATGATGGGCATAGTCGCAATCTGGGTCGACGGCCAGAGCCCGTTCGGCATATTGTTTCACCAGGCGGGAATAATTCACTTCGGTGCGCGTGTCGCACAACTCGCCGAGTTTGCCGTAGGAGATGGCGAGGGAAACGAGGTTGATGGCATTGGCCGGTTGCAACTCCACGGCCCGCTGTGAGTAGTGGAGCGCCTCGGTGCAAAGGCGTTTTTGCCCGGCCGCATCGGGCGTATCGAGAGCAAGGTCCGAGTATTGACGAGAAATTTTTTGCTGGATGGCGGCGTCGCCCGGCTGCGCGGCATCAGCCTGCAGGAACAACGCCAGCGCGGTCTTCGTGTCGAAACGTGCCTCGGCCGCGGTCGCCTGACGCAGCAGCTCGGCCGGCGGAGGGGTCGCGGCAACTAGACAGGTGGCCGGCAGAAAGAGCAGCAGCGCCATGTTCCAGCCGCGGTGGAGCGCACGCCACCGGCGCTTCCCCCGGACGGAGGGAGGCGGATTGTCGTGAGCCATGGAGGCAACACTGCGCATTCGGTACCGGTGAACCATGGCCCACCCCAGCTCGGCTCTGCAAGCTTTGCGCCACCGCTCGCGCTGAAGTCTTGAACTATTCACCGGAGAAATCCAGTTTCCGGCCACCACCCTGCCCCTTAACCCCAGTCCACGTAATTGCCATGGCCAAACTAATCACCCGCACCGGCGCCAGGGAACACAAGGTCGTCTCGCCGAAAAAATGGCTCGCGGCCCGCAAGGCGCTTCTGGTGGAGGAAAAGAAATTTTCCCGTCTCCATGACCGTCTGAAGCAAAAACGGCGGGCACTGCCCTGGACGAGAGTGGAAAAGGAATACGTCTTCGACGGTCCCGCCGGCCGGGAAACGCTGGCGGAACTTTTCGCCGGCAAGCGCCAGCTCATTGTCTACCATTTCATGTTCGGCCCGGACGACCCCGCGGGCTGCCCGCACTGCTCGTTCTGGGCCGACCATTTCGACAGCGCCGGCCTCCATCTGCCCCACCGGGACACGACGCTGGTGGTGATCTCGCGGGCCCCGTTCAATAAGCTCGCCCGTTTCAAGCGCCGGATGGGATGGAATTTCAAGTGGGTGTCTTCGGGCCGGAACGATTTCAACTACGACTTTCATGTCTCGTTCACGCCGGAGGACATCCGGGCGGGAAAGGCGGTGTACAATTACGCGGACCTCGGCATGGACATCGAGGACCGCGAAGGCATCAGCACCTTCTACCGGGACCGGGGCGGCGCGATCTATCATACCTATTCAACCTTCGCGCGTGGGATCGAGATCGTTAACACCACTTACCATTTTCTGGACCTGACGGCCAAGGGGCGCGATGAAGATCCTGAACAGGCTCAGGATTGGGTGCGTTACCACGACAAATACCGGACCCGACGGTGAAACCATGTCTGGTTTCAGGACCTGATCCTTTGAACCGGACAACTGGTGCCGGTTCTGGCCAGCCGGATCGACCCAGCGTAAGCCGAATCAATTTTTTCGCGGAGTCTCCCGTAACCTCTCGCGGGCCGCCGACACCACGTCATCGACCACCAACAGCATCTCCTTGTGCGTCGTCCAGCCCGGCAGGCCGCCGGCGCGGTTTCCATTGACGTAGAGTCCCAGGACGTCCCATCCGGCTTTCCGGACCCGCAAGGGCACACGCAAGGTCGTCGTCTCGCCTTTCTGGAGCCCGCCGGTCCAGCGGACATCGAACGTGGCGCCACCGGGCTCGACGGAAACAGCCCCGGCTGGTCCACGGGTTACCGGCGGCGCAACGGTCGAGACCTCCAGACCTGGGGCCGGCATTTCGAGGTCGAGTGCAAGCCCCGGCACTTCCTCGCGGGCTTCCAGCCTGACGAGAAGCACGCCCTCGGTCGCCAGGGTCGGCAGCTTTTCGAAGGCAAGTGAAAGCATGACCGGTGAATCGGGGCGGTCCTCGGCGTGCATCGTAGAACTGGTGCTGTTCCATTGGCGCGTCCAGGCGATGCTCCCGCCTGTCGTGAGGACGGTCTGCGTCGAGCCGACGCGAACCCAGAGATCATTCGTGGCGTCGTAGTAGCCCAGCGGGTCAGCCTTGCCAGCACCCACAACGGTCACGCCCTTGCCTGATACAAAGCCTTGCATGTGGTACACGCCGGTCACAGGGAGAATCAAGCTGGCCTTGATGGTCGCGTGGGCACCGGCCGCGAGATCCCCCTTCCACGGCACCGGTGCGGCCAGCACATTGGCCTCGCTGGTCAAACCATCGAGCCACTCGGTGGGACGAGTCTGCGGACTCAGGAGGTGCAACTCGATCGCCAGGCCGTGAACCTCTGACACGGCCGTGACCTCATAGCTGAGATCCACTTTCTCCCCGGGACGGGGCGGATGGTCGAATTGCAGCGTGGTCTCGACCGGGAGAGGCGAAGGCTTGGGCACCGAGGCCATGGCTACGCGAGGGCAGAGGGCGAGCAGGACGCAGAGGACGGTCAGGAGGCGGCTCATGGGGTTTCTCAATTGCGAGGTAAATTTCCAACCGACCCGGTCGCCAGGGCGAAGCACCGTCGCGAAACCGGACCGTTAACGGTGGAATGATTTAGGCAATAATGGCTCGGTTGAGCAAGCTCGGCGAACCACCGGCCCAGGGCCACCCAGCCAAAACGCCGTTTCGCTGATTACGGGGACCTAGGCAGGCCAAGCGGGTCAAAGAAGGGAATGATCCAACAACCTCCTGGTCACGATCAATGTGCCCCTCTGCTCCCGGACGCGCGCCGGGGCGCCGGACCGGACGTTCCATGAATGCGACCGCCTCCCAGACGGAAAGCAAACGTCCGCCTACGATAGGCGGCGGGCCCACGGTCGTGCGGTTTGAACTTTCGTTGAAGTCGTTGTTCATCGTCCTCGCGGTGAGTGCGGGCGTGTGGATGCTGCTCAACCTTCTGCCGGTTCTGCTGGTCCTGGTGACGGCGCTGATGCTGGTCGGTGCCCTGAATCCTCTGGTCACGTGGCTTGAGCAGCGAAAAGTGGGCCGGATCACCGCCATCTTCATTGTATTTGGAATCGGCCTGGCCGTGGCCATCACCTTTGCCATACTCACGGTTCCGACGGTGATCGCGCAGGCGAGGAACGTCGTCGAGCATGAGCCCGAAATCAGGGAGAAGCTTGCCGGCTATCTGGAACGGTCACCGATTACAGCCACCCTCGCCGACAGTCTCCGGGATGTGAGTTACGCGGATTTGTTGAAATCATCCCAAACGAGCCTGCTCACACTGAGCACGCGCCTGTTCGAGATCCTGGCCTATGGCGTCGCGGCAATTTTCCTCGCCTTCTACATGCAGATAGACCGCGACCGGTTGCGCGGGGCGTTGTTTGCCGTGGTTCCCCGCTCGCATCACATCCGGCTCTCGCGCATCCTCCTCAATCTCGGGACGATTGTCGGCGGCTACATTCGCGGCCAGGTGCTTACCTGCCTCCTCATGGGCGGGTTCATTCTCGTCCTGTTGCTGGCGTGCCGGGTGCCCAACGCCCTAGCGATCGCGGTTTTCGGGAGTGCCATGGATCTGCTGCCTTACATTGGGATCTTTCTCACCATGGCTCCGGCCGTGCTGGCTGCAGCCATGAAGGGCCCGGCCATCGCCGGCATCGTGTTTACGCTGATGCTGGCGTATGAGGAACTCGAAAGCCGCGTCCTGGTGCCGCTCGTTTATGGCCGCGCCCTGCGCCTGCCTTCCTCGGTGGTGTTTTTCTCGCTCATCATGGGGACGGCCCTGGCGGGGATTGTCGGCGCCCTCCTCGCGCTCCCCATCGCCGCCGCGGTGCTGATGCTGGTCGAGGAGCTGCGGGTCGAACTGCCGGGTGAAACGATGCAGCCCGAGGACCTGGCCCAGCGCCAGGAGGATGATCGCGGCGAGCTGGAATACGAGCGCCGGACGGAAAGCATGACCGCGGAAAAGTCTGCCGCCATCGCCGTGGAAATTTCGGGAGACCGTAAAAAAGATGAAGGCGAGGCCGAAAAGGTGCAGGCGGAAAACAGCCCCGAGCAGACTGAAGGCGTTGCTGCGCCGCCCTGATTTGCCGAACGCGGGTAGGCCAACGCCCTATAGCGGCACAGGCCCACGCTGCGTATGGTCCATCCTGCATGCCGGCCCGAAACTCGCATCTAATCCGTCGCGTCCGTTCCTGGCCACGCCGCGTTGTCATCATCGTCGCCGTGGCCGCCGGGCTCCTGCTGGCGGGACGGATGGCGCTCCCGCTGGTGGTAAAGCGCCTGGTCAACGACCGGCTGCAGCGGATCCCCGACTACACCGGCTCGGTCAAAGACATCGACCTCCATCTCTGGCGCGGCGCCTACACCCTGCACGGGTTCACCATCCTCCGGCAGAATGGCCGGGTGCAGGAGCCGTTTTTCATCGCGAAGGAAATCAACTTTTCCCTCGCCTGGGGCGAACTGTGGCGCCGCAAAATCGTCAGCAACATCCATATCGATCACGGCCAACTGAATTTTGTGAAAGGAGCGAGTGCGGAGGAGAGCCAGACCGACCTGGATCGCCGGTGGCAGAACGTGATCCAGGACATATTTCCTATCGACATCACCCATCTGGAAATCACGGACGGTCTTTTGCGCTACGTCGACACCACCCGGAAGCCGAATGTGAATGTGTTCGTCACGCACATGCGGGCGACCGCCACCGGCCTGCGCAACCGACCGGGCGAGGTGGCGAGCGGTGAGTTCCCGGCGGAAATCACCATCGAAGGCGACAGCCTCGGCGCGGGAAAGTTGAAACTCTTTCTTGTCGCGGAGCCACTCGCGGCGGAGCCGCATTTTCACCTCAGCCTGAAGCTCGATTATGTGAACCTGCCGGCGTTGAACGAATCGCTCCGGGCCTACGCGAATGTCGACGTGGGCCGGGGCACCTTTCGCCTCGTGGCCGAGATGGCGGGTCGGGACGGCGGTTTCCAGGGTTACGTGAAACCGTTTTTCGAGGATCTCGATTTCCACAATCTCGAGGACAAGGACAAGGGGATCGGCTCGCGGGTTTGGGAGCACATCGTGGCCGGCTTGGCGTGGGTGGTGAAAAACAAGCCGCGGGACCAGGTGGCCACCCGCATTCCGTTTGAAGGTAAGTTCGGCGACGCAAAATTCGGCCTCTTCGCCACCATCACTAATCTGTTCCGGCACGGATTCATTCGCGCGTTCAATCCCACGGTCGAAGGCTCGGTGCGCGCGGATAACATACTGCCCAGCGGAAAAAGCGCGAACGGCACCGATGTGGCAGTAAACACGCTCGACCAAGCGCCGAAAACACGGAGAGACAAATGAAACCCGAAACCCTCCCGCCGATGATCCCGTCACCCCTTTGTCATGACCGCCGCGTCTGCTTTGCCGGCGGATCATGACGCCCGCCCGCCATGTCCACTCTCCCTGCCCGCCAAACGAAGTCCCACCACTTGCCCAAGGGTGAGAGCGTGCTGGCCGCAGCGGTGGAGCAAGTCAGCATCATCAGGCGCTCCGGCCGGATATTGGCGCGGACGGTGCAGGCGTTTGCCTCTGACAATATCATCCGGCTCGGGGCGGCGCTGGCCTTTTACACGACCGTGGCGGTCGCGCCCCTCATGGTGCTGGCGATTGCCATGGCGGGGACCGTGTTCGGCGAGGGCGAGGCGCGGCAGCAAGTCATTGGTGAAATCGAAAGGCTGGCGGGCTCACAGGCCAGCGCGGCGGTGGCCGCCGTGCATAGTCCCGCGACCACCACTTCCGGCATGTTCGCCACGCTGCTCGGCGCGGGCACGTTGATTTTTGGCACCCTCGGGGTCTTCAACCAATTGCAGGATGCGCTCAATGCCATCTGGCGCGTGCCCCCGAAGCCTGCGAAGGGCTGGTGGCACTTTCTCAAAGGCCGTCTGTTCTCTCTGGCCGCCGTCATTGTCACCGGTTTCCTCCTGCTCGTGTCGCTCGTCGCCAGTGCAATGCTGAGCTGGCTGGGGGCGCAGACCGCGCAGCGCCTTGATCTGCCGGTGCTCGGCCTGCAAGTCGTAAACAACGTGATTTCAATCGGCGTCGTGACCGTCCTTTTTGCCATGGTCTTCCGGTTGCTCCCCGACACACGCGTGCAGATGCGACATGTCTGGATCGGGGCGGCGGTGACCGCTTTGCTGTTCACGGTGGGAAAATCCATGCTGGGATTTTACCTCGGGCGCGCGAGCCTGACCTCTGCCTACGGGGCGGCCGGCTCGCTGCTCGTGCTGCTCCTGTGGTGCTACTACGCCGCGCAGATCGTTTTTTTCGGCGCCGAGTTCACCCGCGTCACCGCGCTGAGCAACGGGGGACGCGATTTCACGCCCTTCGCAGAACCGGCTGGGCCCAGCCGGCCGCTTTGAGCGGGCTCGTGACGTCCACAGACAGAATTTCCTGCCGTGGAGGGCGGAAGCTGAAAGTCTGTCATGTCGCCCAATTTGTCTGGCGCGGCCCCCGGCACCATCATTTCGTTTAGCTCCTCAACCATTCCCCGCATGCCCATCCGCCCCTATCCCACCGGTCTCGGCACCAAGTCCCTCCACGCCGGCCAGACACCCGATCCGGCCACCGGCGCCCGCGCCGTGCCGATTTATCAGACGACGAGCTACGTCTTCCGTGACACCGACCACGCCGCGAATCTTTTCGCCCTGAAAGAGCTGGGCAACATCTACACGCGGATCATGAATCCGACCACGGACGTGCTGGAGCAGCGCCTTGCTGCGCTCGAAGGCGGCACGGCCGCACTCGCCCATGCGTCGGGCCAGGCCGCCATCACCTCGACGATCCTCAACCTCGCTGGTGCGGGCGACCACCTTGTCTCCGTCTCCCAGCTTTACGGCGGCACCTACAATCTCTTCCACCACACGCTGCCCAAGCTCGGAATCCAGATCACGTTTGTCGACGCCGATGATCCCGAGGCGTTCCGCCGCGCGCTCCAGCCCAACACCAAGGCCTTTTACGGGGAAGGTCTGGGCAATCCCGCGCTCAATCTCTTTCCGGTCGAGGAAGTCGCGGCCATGGCGCGCACGGCCGGTGTGCCTCTCATTCTCGACAACACCTGCCTTTCCCCGATTTTGCACCGTTCTTTCGAATGGGGCGCCAACATCGTCGTCCACTCCACCACCAAATATCTTGGCGGACACGGCACGTCCATCGGAGGCATCGTCGTCGACGGCGGCAACTTCGACTGGGGCTCCGGCCGCTTCCCGGGGTTCACCACACCCGACGCCTCCTATCACGGCCTCGTGCACTGGGACGCCTTCAAGGCCTTTCCGCCCGCCGGCGGCGCCAACATCGCCTTCGCGATGAAAATGCGTCTCCAGCTTCTCCGCGACATCGGCGGCTGCATTTCGCCCTTCAACGCCTGGCTGACGCTGCAAGGCATCGAGACCCTGCACCTTCGCATGGAACGCATCTGCGCCAATGCCCTCGCCGCCGCCCATTATCTCAAGGACCATCCGAGCGTCGCGTGGGTCAACTACCCCGGGTTGCCCGGCTCGAAATACCATGCCGCCGCCAACAAATATCTCACCGGCGGTTACGGCGGTCTGCTCGGTTTTGGCGTTAAGGCGGGTTTTGAAGGCGCGAAGCGCGTCATCAACTCGCTCAAGCTTTTCAGCCACCTCGCCAATATCGGTGACGCGAAATCACTCGCCATCCATCCGGCCAGCACCACCCACGCCCAGCTCACCACCGCGGAACAGGTATCCAGTGGCGTCCAGCCCGACTATATCCGCCTCTCCTTTGGTTGCGAAGATTTCGCCGACCTCAAGGCCGATCTCGAACAGGCGCTGGCCACGGCTTGAGGCGGGGAAAACGATCCGGTTTCTCGGACACCGAATCCACTTGGCGCATCCCTGGCGCCAATGATCATGGTTCGCGGCTGGCGAGGTAGGCGACGATGGAGACCATGTCTTCATCAGTCAGGTTGACGACGACCGGTTTCATCAATGCGGAGGTTCCGCCCGTCCTCAGGCCGTTCTTCAGGTCATAGAGTTGGCGCATCAGGTAGCTCGGCGAACGACCGGCCAGGCGGGGCACATCGATGAGGCCTTTCAACTCCGGGCCGTGGCAAGTGGCGCATTGCACGGTCCTGCCCTCTCCGCCGGTGGTGACCAGTCGCTCGCCTTTTTTCAGACTGCCCACCGGCACATAGGCGAGGTACGGCGTCCGCGAATCGCGGTTTTCAGTGCGCTCGAAGTCTTCGGGCATTTCGATGATCCGGTTGCCGATTGGCTCGGTGCCGCCAGCCGGCGCGGTGGTCAGCATCCAGCCGGCAATGACGGTTTTGGGAACGGTCGCCGATTCGACCACCTTGACAAAGGACGCCGGCTTGAGGGATGCGAAGTAAGCTGCCGCCTCGCCGATCTCGGCATCGGTCGCCGCTTTCGCCAGCGCGATCATCAGGGTTTGCGGCAGGCGTCCGGGCTCCGCGCCGGGCCGCTCTCCATTCCGGAAGGCGATCATCTGCTGTTTCAGATAGGGTGGAGTCAGGCCGGCGAGGCTGGCATTTTCCGGACGGCCGGCACCGGTCGGCAGATGACAATAGCCACAGGCGAACACCTGCGGCGGGCGACCTTTCGCCACGATGGCGGGCATCGCCGGGTGCTCATCGGGGTGCCAGTCCGGAACCGGCCCGGTGATCGCCGTGATCTGGCTGTGCGTAAAAGTGACGGCGCTGTCCGGAACATGCTTTGCGCTCCCATCGTCTGGAGCGGCCTGGCCACTAGGCGCCACCACGGGATAAGCCCAGGCCGGCACTTCCGCTGCGGTGGAGATTGCCGTCGTCGCGCCGAGGGCGCCTGCAATCGCGAGAATCCCTGCGAATTTGTTCACCGAGGTATGGCGGAGACTTCCAACGAAAAGGGCCAGTGAAAATGAACCGATTCTGCAAGGAGATATCCTCCGGTTGAATGCTGGGACATTTCTCGCAGCTTGCGGGGTTTCCCCAATGAGATTAGGACGCCGCCCGGCCAGCCCCGTGCCAACGGGGCTGTGCAAGCCGCGCGAAGAATCCTTGGGGCTTGCCCCGGGGAGTAGCGCTGACGAAAGCGCGGCGTTCAATCACGGTGCTTGTGTCGTCTCCTCCGTCCACACCGAGTTTCGCCTCCCCTCCGCAAAATCACCGGGAGCCTGCGCGCAAGCGGGCAAGCATCACGCGGGCCGGCTCCAGGTCGGGTTTGATTTTCAAGGCGGCCTCGAAATGCGTAATCGCCTCGGGGATGCGGTCGGGGAAATTCACCAGGAATTGACCGAGGTTGTACTCTGCCTCGAAGAAGTCGGGCCTCAGCCGGATCGCTGTTTCGTATTCCGTGATAGCTTCAGTCGACCGGCCGGGAGCCTGAATGAGAACATTGGCCAGGTTGTTGTGCGCTTCCGCAAAACTGGGCTTGGCGCGGATAACGACTTCATATTCGGCAATTGCATCCCGCATGCGCCCGGGAATCTGGGCGAGGACAATCCCCAGATTGCTGTGGACCTCAGCCCAGTCAGGGCGCAGGCGGAGGACGGACCGGTACTCGGCAATCGCATCGGCCAGCCGATCCGGCAGTTGAGCCAGTGCGTCGCCGAGATTAAGGTGAGCATCGGGATCCTCGGGCATGAGTCGCACCGCGGCCTCGCACTCGGCAACCGCGTTGGCCAACCCGCCCGGGATTCGCACCAGCGCCTTCCCCAGGGCCAGGTGGGCCAGGGGATAATTGGGACTAATCCGCAACGCCGTTTGATATTCAGAGACGGCCTCGACGAGGCCGTCCGGCGTGCGCGCCAGCGCCGTCCCGAGCGCGTAGTGTGCTTCCACCGAGTCGGAAGTGAGTTTCAGCGTGGCGTGATATTGTGCGATAGCCTCGGACAGCCGCCCCGGCAATTGAGCCAGGGCGTCGCCGAGATTGATGTGGGCAACAGGGTTGTCGGGCTCAAGCCGCAAGGCAGCCTCATATTCGGTAATCGCCTCGGGCAGCCGGCCCGGAATCCGAGCCAGGGCCATTCCCAGAGCGATATGCGCCTCGACATAACGGGGATTGATCCGCAAAGCCGTTTGATATTCGGAAACGGCCTCGGCCAAGCCAACAGGCATGCGCGCGAGGACCGTCCCGAACGAATAGTGCACGCTGGCCGAATCAGGCTCGAGTTTCAGGGCGGCGCGATATTGCACGGCCGCCTCGGTCAGCCGCTCCGGCGCCAGGGCGAGGGCGTAGGCAAGACTGATGTGGGCGCCGGAACTGTCGGGATCGAGCCGCAACGCGTCCTCACACACGGCGACCGCATCGGCCAGCCGGCCCGGAATTCGAACCAATGCCTGTCCCAGACCGACGTGCGCCTGGACATGGCGGGGGTCGAGCCGCAACGCCGTTTGAAATTCGGTGACGGCCTCGTCCAGACCGCCCGGCTTTCGCGCCAGCAGGGCGCCCAGCGAATAGTGCCCGTCGACGAGGCTCGGAGCGAGCCGCACGGTCTCGCGGTATTCCGCCACCGCCTCGTCCAGGCGCGACGGCGATTGCGCGTAATGATATCCCAGGCAGGAATGCGCGCACCAATTATTCTCCGTCACCGCGAGTGCGTGACCGAAAAGTGCCGGGTTGTCCTGCCAGTAGGTGAGTTGCCTGCAGGTGAGCCCTGTCAAAGCGGCCAGCGCCGCACCCGCCGCCGGAACCAGCAGGAGCGCCCGGCGCGTCCAGCCTCGCGTCACCTCCTCCGCACCCCAGGCCAAAATGATAAAGATGCCAACCAAGGGCACGTAACTGTACCGGTCGGCCATCGCCTGGCCGCCGACCTGGACCAGGCCGATGACCGGGACGAGTGTGCCGAGATACCAGAGCCAGCCAGCCAGGAGATACGGTCTTTTTCTATACCCCGCCGCCGCAACAATGGAGAGACCCGCCAGCACCACCACGGCCACGAGCACCGGTCCGACGGGCTGGCCAATCGGATAGGGATAAAACACGGCAAGTTTCACCGGGTAGAAGCATTTCTCCAGATAACCATAGTAGGAGACCAGCGCGTTGAGCACCCGGGTCGTCAACGGGTAATGCGCCACTGTCTGTAGCGTGCCTAGGTCCGCCTGCGCCCCGACCGTGACAATGCTGTCGGCGACGGACAGGATCAAAAAAGGTATCTTCTCGAGCAGCAGCTGTCCAAGCGGGGCGGCGCCGGCGCCACCGGCCTTGCGGCCCCACCGGTTCAACGGCCAGTAGTCCAGCAGCAGCAGCAGACACGGCAGCGTGACCACCATGGGTTTGCTCATCAGTCCGGCGGCAAATGACAGCAACGATAACGCATAAAACACCTGGGCACGGGGACGCTGGGCGGCCTTTTGTTGCGTCCAGTGCACGTAGCTCCAGACCGCCAGAAGCCAGAAGAAAGTGCTGAGGACGTCCTTGCGTTCCGCCACCCAGGCCACTGATTCGACATGCAGGGGATGCAGGCCGAAAAGCGCCGCGATGAACCAACTGCGCCAGACGGCGCCCGTCATCTTGCGCAGAACAACAAAGACCAGCAGAGCATTGGCCGCGTGAAAAAGAGTGCTGGTCAAGTGGTGCCCCCACGCTTGCAGGCCGAAAAGCTCGACGTCGAGCATGTGCGACATCCAGGTCAGCGGATGCCAGTAGGCGATCTCGGTGGTACGGAATGCGTGACCGATGTTGGCCCAGGTAAATCCGGCCTTCAGCCAGCGGTTTTGGGTTACATAGCCGTTGTCATCGTAGCAGATGAACTCGTGCCTGATGACGGGAAGAAAAACCGCCAGCACCGTGAGAAACAGCAGCCAGCCGAGCAGACGAGGGCGCTCACTCAGAAAAACCGTGATTCCATCTAACGAGGCCTTGGCCGGCGGGAAGACTGTCGAAGATGGCGTCGCGTCCTCCCTTGGTGTGCCGGGACCGGAACGCGCAGTGACACTGGTGGGATCCGCTTGCCGCCCCGCTCTCGATCGATCCTTTCTTGCAGATTTTCGCGCCACAATCACTCCTTCTAAGAAGTCTCGGGGAGTTCTCGGCAATCCTCTTTTGTCGCCCGATTTTTGAGCCTGACACGCTGGCCGGTGCCCGCGCGGACAAAGTCCCAGGCTTGCAATCATTTCTAGCCATTCTCAGTCCCGACCCGTCTTCTCCGCGCCAAAAGGTCGGACACACTAACTGGCTGGCTCGTTTGTCTGGTGGGGCATCACCCCATGGCCTTTGGGCCACGAGCGGTGTACCGTCAGACTATGAAAAAGAACCTCCTCTTCACCACGGACAAGGCCGGCATCATGGCGGGCGCCACGCTTCTGGCTGCATTGGCCGGCTGCGTTCCCTCTGCCTCAAATCAGCGCAGCGGAAATGAAGGACGCTCTGAAGTGCAACCGCAGACCACGGTGGTGGTCCAGGACGACTACGACTATTATCCCGGCTACGAGACCTACTATAGCCGCAGCCGACACGAATATGTTTATCGTGACGGCAACGCATGGGTGCGGCGGCCCGAGCCACGGGGCGTCGCGGTGAATGTGCTGCTGGCGGCGCCATCGGTACGGATGGACTTTCACGATTCACCCGAGCAGCATCATAACAATGTGGTCCGGAGTTATCCGAAGGATTGGAAGCAAGCGGGCCAGGCGAATGGCAACAAGAACGAGCGCGGGAACGATAAGAAAGATGCTGACCGGAAGGATGGCGACAAGAGAAACTAACGGGTCCAAACCCGGCTGGTCGGCGAGGTTGTCCTGAGCTGGCGCACCGCTGGCTGAAACCGCATGCTTGGGCGTTTGCCCGGCATCCGGCTATTCGTCCTGATACTTGCGGCCATTGATGCGGCTAATTGCGCTCAACATCGTCGCCACCGCACTATACTTGTGACGAGGATGGGCTATCATCCGGGATTGTTTCCGTGAACTTCCCTCGACTGAAAGACATGAATCCAGTTCCTGGCGCATGGGTCGCCAGGCAAATATGTTCTTCGCTAGAAACGCCACAGCCCGGGCAGGTCTGCCCGCCCTAGTGCGGTGATGAAAGGCCCCACCCTCCTCCTTTCTGTCCTCGGGTTTGTGCTCGCCGGCTGCGCGTATGTCGGCACGGCGGCAAAACAGGCGTACTACTCCCTGCGCCAGCCCCTGGCCCCGCGGCAACGGGTGTACAAGCACATGCTCGCTCGCGACACTTACTTTGTCTTCGGCCGGATCGAAACCGGCTTCAGCACGACCGGTGAGGCATTGGCCGTCGTCGCGTTGTCCGACACGTTCAAACCGGGCGAGGTGGTGGACGTAAATCACACCACCCGCGACGACTCTTACTTCGGGCTGAATCTGCCGGAGGGAAAATACCGCCTGTTCGCCGTGCGGGACCGCAACCATGACGGCTTCTTCGACGAGCGCGAGGTCATCGGCGGACGAACGGTGGTGCTCGACCGGCAGACCGCGGCCGAAAAGGTCCTCGGCGGCTGCGACATCACCGCCGGCGCCACGGAACCGCCGCGCGCTCCGTTCCGGATTGCGGTGCCCCCGGTGCCGGCGCGGGTGGAGTCGGTGTTCTACCCCAAGGGCACGATCCGTTCGCTGGACGATCCGATCTTTTCACCGGAGATGGCCAGCCTGGGCATGTACGAACCGGCCGTCTTTCTCGAGGCGGCGCCGATGATGTTCTACGCCCTCGAGGAGGACGCCGGTTACAAGGTGCCCGTGATTTTTGTGCACGGTATCGGCGGGAGCGCCCGCGACTTCGCGGAAATTGTCGCCCACCTTGACCGCCGTTTGTACCGGCCGTGGTTTTTCCACTACCCCTCGGGCACCGACCTGAAGCAGTTGAGCGCGATGTTCCACCGGGTGTTCCTCTCGGGCAGCGTGATTCCCCCGCAGGACACCCCGATGGTGATCGTGGCGCATAGCATGGGCGGGCTGGTGGTGCGCGACGCACTCAACCGCCTGAGCGGAAAGAAACACGAGTCGGATGTGCGCTGCCTGATCACCATTGCCAGTCCGCTGGGCGGACATCCGGCGGCCAAAAGCGGCACGCGCGCGCCAGTGGTGATACCTTCGTGGCGCGACCTGGCCCCCGACAGCGCTTTCATCCGCGACCTGCACCGCCGGCCGCTGCCCGGGCAAACCGAATACCACCTGTTTTATACCTTCGGCGATCCCAGTGCGCTCAGGCTGGGGGAAAGCAGTGACGGCGTGGTGCCGCTCTCGAGCCAGTGCAACGCGCAGGCGCAAGCCGAGGCGAAGGAGCAGTTCGGTTTCAACGACACGCACATGGGCGTGCTGCGCAATCCGGACGCGATCCGGCGTGTTGTGCAGGCGATCGAAACGGTAAGGCCGCCTTTCCCCGACGACCACCTGCAGGTGCTGTTCAAGGGCGGCTACCCTGTGCCGGCGGGCGGACACTATACGCCGATCGAGGCCTGGTGCATCCGCTCGCTCGGGCGATACATGGACGCGCTGGTGGCGGGCGAGATCAAGCCGATCCATCCCCTGCAGGAGCATTTCGTCGCGGCCTGCCGTGGCCAGTGCGCTCCAAACGTGCCGGCAGAACGGGCGTGGCTCAAGTTTGACAAGGAGCGCACCACCCGCCGCGCGGTGGAGTAACTGGCCGCCGCGCAAGGCCGGAGCAGGCGCGTGTTTGTCCAGTTGACTAATGCCGCGACCTGTCAATCGGTATGCGTATGAACACGGTCAAGCTGGGTACGCAGGGCGCGATCGTTTCCCGCATGGGACTCGGTTGCATGGGCATGAGTGAATTCTACGGCGAACGAAATGATGCCGAGTCGGCCGCAACGATTCTCCGGGCGCTGGATCTGGGCATAAACTTCCTCGACACCGCGGACACCTACGGGATTGGCGACAACGAGGAGCTGATTGGAAAGACGATCCGGGGGCGGCGGGACGAGATTTTCCTCGCCACCAAGTTTGCCAACGTCCGCACGAAGGAAAATCCGGGACTCTGGGTGGTCAGTGGCCGGCCCGAATACGTGAAGTCCGCCTGCGAGGCTTCGTTGCAGCGGCTCGGCGTGGACCACATCGATCTGTATTACCAGCACCGGGTGGATCCCCAGACTCCGATTGAAGATACGGTGGAGGCGATGGCGGAGCTGGTGAAGGCCGGCAAGGTGAAGTACCTGGGACTGTCGGAGGCCTCGCCAGCGACAATCCGGCGGGCGCACAAAGTGCATCCGATCACAGCGCTGCAGACGGAGTATTCACTGTGGGAGCGGCACGTGGAGAAAGAGATTCTGCCGACCGTACGCGAACTGGGGATCGGTTTTGTGCCTTACAGTCCGTTGGGCCGCGGGTTCCTGACCGGGACGATCACAAAGCCCGGCGATCTGGGCGCCAAGGATTCGCGAACGCAGCGGTTTCCGCGATTTGCCGGCGAAGCCTTTGACCGGAATATGGGACTGGTGGAACGCGTGCGGGCAATTGCAGAGCGCAAGGGGGTTAAGCCCGGGCAACTGGCGCTGGCGTGGGTACTCTCGAAAGGCGATGACGTGGTGCCAATTCCGGGGACGAAGCGAAGGACGTACCTGGAGGAAAATGCGGCAGCGGCAACGATCAAACTGGGCCCGACGGAAGTGACCGAGCTTGAGGCTGCGGTTCCGCCGGACGAGGTCGTCGGCGAGCGCTACGCAGCGGCGAATCTGAAGTCGATCGATCGCTGAACCGGCCGGTGGAGCGCTGGCCTGAATCTGGCGGACGCGGAGGGTCTCCGCTTATTTCTCCAATAAACGGTGGTAGATGCGCCACTCAAAGGCACCCAGGGCCAGTTGCGACAGGTCCGCCGGTTTGTCCCCTGCGGGTTTCCCCGGCAAGGTGAGCTCGAACTCCCCACTGTGCGCTACGGTGACACCGCCGGCCTGCGGCCGGTTGGAGAAATTCACCACCACCACGAATTCGTCGTGTGCATCGCGGCGCAGAAAAGTGACCAGATTCTGCGGGGCGGAGTTTTCAAGCCAGACCACCTCGCTGGTGCGGAAAGCGGGGTGGCTCTGCCGCAGGCCGATGAACTGGCGATAGGTGTCGCTGAACTGCTCGCGTTGCTTGGGCTGCCAGAAGAGAGTCAATTTCTCAAAAAGAGCCGGTGCACCGGACTCAGTGGTGTCGCCCACCTCCATGCCGTTGTAGAGCAAGGGCACGCCGTCCAGGGTGAACATCATCGCACTGGCCGCCAGGGCCGCCTTCCAGCCGAAGCGGCTGATCGCCCTGGCCTCGTCGTGGTTGTCCGTGAAGCGCAGGTGGAGGGTGCCGGCGGGAAATTTGGCCTGCTCTTCCTGCTGCCAGATGCGCTGGAATTCACCCGCGGGGGCTCCTTCCATCAGCACCCGGTTCAAGGCGCCCAGCATCGGCCAGGCATAATCCGCGTCAAAGGCCTTCACCATCAAGTCCGGCTTGTTCGCCTCGGCCAGCAGGAAGATGCCGGGCTTGATTTTCTCCAGTTCGGCTCGCGCCTCCTCCCAGAAGCTCGTCGGCACTTCCGCCGCCACGTCGCAGCGGAAACCATCCAGGTCGAATTCGCGCAGCCAGTATTCCAGCATGGCGAGCATGTAGGTACGCGTCTCGGGATTCTCGTAGCTGAGCCCCGCGACATCCGTCCAGTCCGGATTGGGCGGGATTACTTGGCCAGCGGCATCGTGTTTGTAGCGTTCGGGGTGGTCGAGCATCACGCTGTCCCACGCGGTGTGGTTGGCCACAATGTCGATGATCACCTTCAGCCCCCGCTGATGGGCAGCAACCACCAGGCGGCGGAAATCCTCCTTCGTGCCATAGTCCGGGTTCACGGCATAGTAATCCTTCACGGCATAAGGACTGCCGATGGTTCCCTTCGTCTTGAGCCGGCCCACCGGATGGATCGGCATGATCCAGAGCACGCTGACACCGAGTTGCTGCAACTCGTCCAGCCGGGCCGTGACTCCGGCGAAGTCTCCCCCCGGGGAAAAATGCCGCGGGAAAACCTCATAGACCACCGCATCCCGGATCCAGGCGGGAACCGGGCGGGCGGATGCAACCGTGACGTCGGCCGCCCGTCCGCTGCAGGCGAGAATCAACGACAGAAATGAGGCGAACAGGAAGCGACGAATGCCAGGGGGTGGAATCATGGGAATCAGAGGAAAGGGGTGCATCGTTCCAGACCGCTTCAGCAAACGCCCTGCCGGCGCAGTTAGCCAACCGGGAATACCGGCATAAATCTTGGGACGGCCGGAAAAAACCGCGGATTCGTCGGGTAATGGTAATACCCCATATCACTCGGGGCAGGCCCGATGTAGTTTCGTCCATCATGCCTGAAGCACCTGTCTCTACTCCCGCAACTACTCCGGCCCCGGTTACCAATACAACGAAAACGGCTGCGACTGTTCCCACCGCAACCGCGAAAGCGGCCGCCCCGGCCACCAGTGGCGCGATCTCGCCCGCCCCCGTCGCGAGCCACACCAAGACCACGGCGCATGACTCGAGTGGCGAAGACGACGAAGACCATGCCTCAAGCCCGGTGAAAACATCGCCCTTGGTCCTCATACTCGGTATACTTTCAGCGGTACTCTTCTTTGTCGCGGTGGCATTTTGGCTCCAAGTGGGCGCCCGGGACAGAACCATCGTGGGCAACCAAAACCGCGCGGAGCAGGTTGAAGCTGCGGGGGTCGTGCTGCAGGCACAAGTTGATGAAGCCAAGGCCGTCACGGTCAGGCTTCAGAAACAATTGGATGAGACCAAGGTCGCTTCGGTGCAGCTTAAGGCAGATCTGGAAAAGTCCCAGGCCAGCGAAGCCGAACTGCAGATTCAATTGGACAAATCCCGGGTGATGTCCACCGGGTTCCAAACCCAGGCGGAGGAAGCCAAGGTTGCCTCACTCAAACATCAAGGGGAAGTCGAGGTCGCCCAGGCCCAGACCGCCGTGATGCAGACCCAGTTGGCCAAAGCCAAAGCCGACACTACCGAACTCCAGGCGCAGTTGGCCGAGTCCAAGGCCCTAGTCGCCGGATTGCAGGATAAACTGGAGAAAGCGCAGAAAGAAGCCGCGCTGCTGCAGAAGCCACCGGTGAAAAAATAGGCCGAACAACCGGCCCCATCGGTGGGGAAACTGGCCTTCAGGTTTCAGCAACACGCAGGCACTTTGGCTGAATCTCGCGTTGCTTGTGGCTATTGGGAGTTTCCTGAATAGCCTGTGGGTATGTCCGAACAACGCATTCTGGAACTGGAACAGCAGCTTCTCACCGCCAACGAGACCGTGTTGAAGCTGACACTCGCTAATGCCGAGCTCATCACGCAACTGTCCAACGCCGATTCGCGAAACAAGAAGCTCAAGCGCAGCGCCCGTAGTGATGAAAGCTCCTTGAGATCGCAGCTCGAGGTCGCGCAGAACCGCCGCGGCTAACATTCGGTTCGGCAGCGGCTGGATCTTGTCGCGGAGCTTGGGGATTGCCTCAGGGGCGCCGGGACAATCAGACGGAGTAGCCGGGCAATTCCGACTTGCGACTCTAAAGTTCTGAGGAAACGTGCGCCTGCGGGGAGCAGGCACGTGAAACGCCATTCCGGATATGCCGGCAAAGCATAGTATGAAATTCCCGACTCCATACTCCACCAAGCCGCGGTTCAAGCTGCACTCTGCCGTCGACAACCGGCCGGCTGGAAGGCTAAACACATGGATTCAACGCGGCCCGGAAGTCCGCCACCTCACCCCACCCTTCCGCTGAAATCCAGTCTCCTCGCCATCCGGAAATGATGCCAACCGCGACCGATATTCCCGCCCCACGCCTCACCTCGCTCGATGCCTTGCGCGGCTTTGACATGTTCTGGATCCTCGGCGGAGACGCACTTGTCTATGCGTTGCACGAGATGAGCGGCAACCCGGTGACAAAGTTCCTGGCGGTCCAGCTCGATCATGTGGAATGGGCCGGGTTTCATTTTTACGACCTGATCTTCCCGCTGTTTGTTTTCATCATGGGCGTCTCCACGGTTTTTTCGCTGACGAAAATTCTGGAACGCGCCGGCCGCGCCGCCGCCGTGCGACGGATTCTGCTGCGGGGAACACTGCTCTTCCTCCTCGGCTTGATTTATTCCGGCGGCTTCACCAATCCGTGGCCGGACATGCGGCTGCTGGGCGTGCTGAACCGCATCGCGCTCTGCTATACTTTTGGCGGACTGGCGTTTTGTTTCATCCAACCCCGCGGTCTGGTCGCCCTCGTCGTCGCGCTGCTGCTGGGCTATTGGGCCGTCATGGCGCTGGTGCCCTTCCCGGATGTGCGTCCGGTGCCCGGTGGCGAAACGGTCATCACCAAGGAGGCGGGTTTCACCGACGGGGCGCAACTGAAGCTCGGCAGCACGCACCTGATCCACGGTTCCTACGTGCAAGGCGTGAACCTTGCAAACTATCTTGACCAGAAATACCTGCCCGGCCGCAAATACGACGGCACTTACGACCCCGAAGGACTCTTGAGCACGCTGCCCGCTTTCGCCACCGGGTTGCTCGGGATTTTCGCCGGGCTTTTCCTGCGCAACCAAAACCTGCCCGAGGTGAAAAAAACGGCGGTGCTGCTCGTCGCTGGCGCGGCGGCCGTCGCGCTGGGTTTTCTCTGGGGGCTGGAGTTTCCGGTCATCAAGAAGATCTGGACCTCCTCCTACGTGCTGGTGGCGGGCGGCTTCAGTGCGATTTTGCTCGGGGCGTTCTACTGGATCGTGGAAGTGAAGAAAAAGACGGCGTGGTGCCAGCCGTTCGTCTGGATCGGCATGAATCCCATCACTCTTTACCTGGCGGCGAATTTCCTGGGTGGCTCGGGCTTTAACCAGCTGGCCAGCCGCGTGGCCGGCGGTCCGGTAAAAATATTTCTCGACGCCCACATCGCGCCCGGTTGCGGCGAACTGGTCGTCTCCCTTGTCGGCGTGCTCCTTTTTGTCGGTGTGGCGCGCTTTCTTTATCAGCGGAAGATTTTCCTGCGGCTTTAGCCAGAGGAACGGGGCGAAATAGGGTTGAACGCAATTGTTCAGCCATCAACGTAAGCCATGGCTCGTTCCCTTCTACTTAGATTCTTGCACGTGGGGCTTGCGTCGATTGGGTCGGTTTTCGGCGCCGCTTCACTTCTGGCCCAATCGTCCGCCAGCACGGATGCACTGCCACCGCAGCAGGTGCTGGCCCGCGCGATTTTCCAGGAGTTGATCGGGATCAACACCACCATGCATAACGGCGCCACCAAAGCTGCCACCGCCATGGCGGCGCGGTTGAAGGCCGCCGGTTTCACCGACACGGAGCTCACCCTTGCAGGACCGCACCCCCAGAACCAGAATCTCGTCGTCCGCCTCCGCGGTCGCGGCCAGCAGCGGCCGGTGCTTTTCATCGGTCACCTCGACGTAGTCGAGGCGCTCCGCGCCGATTGGACGACGGATCCTTTCACCCTCGTGGAGCAGGATGGTTATTTTTACGGCCGCGGGACAACCGACATGAAGGACAGCGACACCGCGCTGGTGGTCAGCCTGATCCGCCTGAAACAGGCGGGCTACGTGCCGAGGGGTGACATCATTGTGGCGCTGACCGACCACGAGGAAGGCGGTGACGCGAACGGGGTGGACTGGCTGGTGAACAACCGGCGGGATCTGATCGATGCGGAATACTGCATCAACCCGGATGGCGGCAGTGGGGAACTGAAGAACGGCAAGCCCGTCATGATGGAATTCCAGACCGCGGAAAAAACCTATCTCGCCTTTCAACTCGAAGTGACCAACAAGGGCGGCCACGGCTCGCTGCCGCTGAAGGACAACGCCATTTACCGGCTCGCGGCGGGACTCGGCCGGCTGGCCGCGTACGATTTTCCCATCCAGTTGAACGAGACGACGCGCACCTTTTTCGCGCGTAGCGCCTTGCAGGAAACCGGCCAGACGAAGGCTGACATGCTCGCCGTCGCACAGACCCCGACGGACCTCGCGGCCGCCGAGCGCCTCGCCGCCAAATCGGCCTTCTACAATGCAATGCTGCGCACCACGTGTGTGGCCACGATGCTGAGCGGAGGCCACGCCGAGAACGCTTTGCCCCAGATGGCGCGGGCGGTGCTGAACGCGCGCATGCTGCCCGGAGGTTCGCCCGACGCCGTGATGGCCACGCTCAGGACCTTGCTCGCCGACGACCAGATCAAGGTGACCCGGCTCGGGTCGAACAACGGCAGCCCGCTCTCTCCACTGCGGCCGGATATTTTTGCCAAGGTCGAACGGCTCACGGCGGCGATGTGGCCTGGCGTGGTGGTGACTCCCATGATGTCCACTGGCGCCAGCGACGGAACCTACCTCCGGACTGCCGGCATTCCGGTTTACGGGGTGTCCGGTTCGTTTACCGATGTCGACGACGTGCGGGCGCACGGGAAGGACGAACGCCTGGGTGTGAAGGAATTTTATACCGCGGTCGATTTCATGCACGAGCTGATGAAAACACTCACGGAGTGACGGCCGGTTCCACAAGCAAGGCCGCCGGACTGTGGCCTGACCGGTGAACTCCCCTAACGCCTGCTGCCGGCTCAATGCGAGGTCTTTTCCGCCGTGGGCTGCCACCGGTCCTTCGGCAGTTCGGAAAGATTGATCACCCGCGGATCGTTATAGAGCCGCTTGAGCGTCTCCGGCCTCACTTTCAGAGGCCCGAGTTCCCTGCTCCACGAGACAAAATACGCCCAGCTCACGCCGACCCGCCGGGCTGCTGTCACATCCGGCACGCCGCCAAATTCGCTCAACGCAACCAGCTTGTGACCGCCATGCCGCGCCTGCACATCGTCCCATGTCGGACTCAACGGATCCCGCCCGTCCGCCGGATAGTCGTCGATGCCGATGATGTCCACGACGTCGTCGCCGGGATACCAATCCGGGTTGGCTGTGCCGGTATAAGCCCAGATGAGGTTGTGCAGGCCATGCACGCGGGTCAGCCGGTCATGGAGAATGCGCCAGAGCTGGATGAAAGGCTTGGGGCCTTTGGCGCCCCACCAAAACCAGCCGCCTTCCGCCTCGTGCAACGGACGCCACAAGACCGGTATGCCCCAGTCCGCGAGCTTGCGAAGCTCGGCGGCGATCATGTCGATGTCCGTCATCAACATCATGTAGTCCTTCCCCTCGGGCTGAGCCAGGGTCGCCGCGAGATCAAAGCTGGTCGCGTTGGTGTAGAAACCGCGATACCAGCGTGCATCCAGCCTGGTGCCGTCGGGTCGGACAATTTCCCTGTCCAGCAGGCCCGTCGGCGAACGCCAGTGCCAGCAATAGCTGAGGATATGACCCTGCCGCGCGCGTTCGATCATCTGTTCCGTTTCACCCGGGGTCACCCCGGCGTGCCGGATTGCCGCCGTGGAAACGTTGAGCATATCGCCCGCCAGAATCGCCGGAAGCTGGCCGGTCTGTTTCCACACGTAGTCCACATCCGGCCCCTCGATGGTGCCGGACAGCGTGCGCTCGCCGTATTGTTCCACGAGATAAGTCATCAGCGCCCGCGCCGCCGGTGTGCTTTGTGGATCGCACAATGTCGCGGGTGGCTTGCTCATCGCCGGCAGTGCGGCGACCGGGGTCAGATCCACGCGGTCGATCTCATAGAGCTTCCAGCCGCCATGGATCGCGAGGGTGTTTTCCCCTTCCCGCAGTTCGACCTTGCCCATGTGTTGCTCGACAAAGGCGCCCTTCGAGTCGGCAAACTTTCCGGAAAGCACCAGACCGTTCACTTCAAATAAAAATCCCTTGAGCGGCGCCCGGTACCGGAACGCAATGTCGTAAAGCCCGGCGCGGGCGATGAAGGTCAGCGTCACGCGGTCCGCGTCTTCCTTGAACCCCGTGACGTAGCCCGTGCCGGAGAATCCGCGCCCGGTGCTCCCCACCACGACTCCGCCCGAGCGTTGCCCGGTCTCGGCTTCAAGCCTGATCACCGCCGGCTGATCGACCGCTGGCGAATTGCCCGCCGCACCTGCCAGCAGCGGCAGACCCAGCCCGAGCACCAGAAGACCGAAAATCGAGCAATGGCGAAAAATGGAGAGGGACAACGCGTTCAAGCCACAGACATCAAAACAGTCATCCCGCACGCGACCAGCCAATAGTCCGCCCGCCAAACAGTCAGCATGAAGTCTTCGGTCGCCAGTAACGGAGATACAGGCCCTAGGCCAAACTTGCTTACAGTGCATTTAGCCAAGCCGCGCCGGTCTGGTTTGCTGACACAAACCCGGCTGCCGGACTCACAAGGGCAATCGTTTCCGGACCCTCCGGTCCTTGCCCACGAGTTGCACGGCCAAAGCATGACGCGAACCCGTCTCCGCGCCCGCATAGGCCTGAATGATCACTCCGAGGATATTTTTTTCGGTCACCACTTCGGAGTCGGCCTCGTCATTGCTGACCCCTTGCACCAGGAAGCCATCGTGCGTCTCCCCAACGACACAGTGGGCAACCCGCCGGCCCTCATCATTCACGTAAACAACTGTCATTCCCTTTTTGATGTGGTCGTATTCGATCGGCACCACCACCACGGCGGTGTTTGAAGGATAAAGTGGCTCCATTGACTCGCCAATGCCGAGGTAGGCAACAGCGTTGCTGAGTCGTGCTGCCATGAGTTCGGCTGTCTTCAGTTCCTGGCCTTCGGCCACAAGCTGCAGACCGGGTGAACGAGCGATTATGGCCGCAAGCTCGCTGCGGGATTTAATACTGGCTCCGGCACGGGTACCGCAAAGTAGAGCGAGCGCTAAAGCCAACCCAAGCGATCCAACCTGAGCAAGTCGTGGATATACCATGCCCATATGGTGATATATTAATGGAAATCATTTACAGTAAGATCAAAAAGACCGCCTTTCTCTAGGTGGTCTCATTAACTGAAAGGCATCTCCCAGTCGTGCAGAGCGATGGGAACAGCCAGCACGCCCCACCGGACGAATCAAAATACGCGACCGTTCCTGAAAACTAACCGGTTACGGTAGATTGGATTCCTGTAACGCGAGGCCAGTCAGCAAGGAGCTGACCGGCCTTGGGAAAAATCCTCACTTCACAAACAACAGCTGAACTCCATGGGCGGGAACACGAGCGGATAAACCATCTGCGCTCAGCTCCAGGTCCCGGTGCTCCCAGAGATCCCGCAAAGCCTTCGGTTTGCCAGACCGGCCGAGTTCGCTCCAAGTGAAGCTCACGGTCTTCTCCCCATCGGTGCGGTTGAACACGCCAACAGCCTGGGCGCCATCATGCAGTGGTTTGGCCCAAAGCTCGATGCCGTCACGGTTCGTGATGCGCTCGCCCTGTTTGCCAAGGACATCCTGGTCAAGGGCGATGACCTCGCGGTTGGTCAATATTCCCAACGTCTCAGGTGACATGCTGCGCAGGTCGTTTCCGGCCATCAGTGGCGCTGCCAGCAAGCACCAGAGACTGAAGTGAGTTTTATACTCCGTCGTCGTCATTCCTCCGTTGCCGATTTCCAGCATGTCGGGGTCGTTCCAATGACCGGGGCCGGCGAAAGGCGCCAGCCTGCTTTGGTTGAAACCGATTTTGGACATCGATTTCCAGTTGTCCTGGATATCGCCGGTAGTCCGCCAGAGGTTGGCACCCACTTTCGTGCCCCATGTCCAGACATCCGCAGTGCCGTATTCGCAGAGGCTGTAAACAATCGGGCGACCGCACCGGCCGAGGGCCTGGCCCATCCGCTGGTAAGCGGCCTGCAGGTCGGTGTCCGGGTAGACCCGGCCCGCGCTGCACCAGTCGTATTTGAGGTAGTCGATGCCCCACTGCGCGTAAGTTTTCGCATCCTGCTCCTCGTGCCCGTAGCTGCCCACGTAACCCCCGCAGGTCCTCGGTCCGGGCGAGGAATAGATGCCCAGCTTCAAACCGCGGCTGTGGACGTAATTCGCGAGAGCTTTCATGTCGGGGAATTTTGTATTGGCGACGATGTTGCCTTGGGCGTCGCGTTCGCCCTCCCAGCAATCATCGATGTTGATGTAGACAAAACCGGCGGCGGCCATGCCGCTGCTGACCATTGCGTCCGCCGTCTCACGCACAATCTTGTCGTCGATCCGGTCACCGAAATGATTCCAACTGTTCCACCCCATGGGCGGGGTCAGGGCCAGCCCGTTCACCGGCACGATTTCCAAGGCGGCTAACGGAATGACCGCGGGCGGATTTGACTCGGCCTCGGGCGCCCGGACCGCGGTGACTTCCTCCTTGCTCGAGCCTCCGTAGACGATCGTGACCCGCAGCTTGTCGCCCTCGGGGTGGACGCGGTATTCCGTGCCCCAGTCGATGCTAAAGGATGCGTCAGCTCCTTCCAAGCGCGGCTTGCGCAGCGGCAGATCGACCGCCCCGTTGATGACCACTTTGCCGGCCAGCTCGGTTTCTTTTTGGTGGAGGACAAGATAGGTATGCAGCGTGACGCCACCGCGCCTCACCAGGTCAATTCTCCACGTGCCATCCAGCTCAGCGGCATTGATGGATCCGAGAAGGAGTCCTAGGATTGTGGCAACGACTGTTCTTTTCAGCTTGGTTTTCATCTTGGGGATTGGGTCTGTTGGGAGCGCCGGCCTGCACCCCTGCTGGGGACAGTTTCGGAGGCATGCCATTGGAGTAAGGGGATATCTTCCTTGCCTGAGACTATCCTGTCTAGCCTGTAAAATCACGCGACGGGAAGACCCGGGGTGCAACGTGTCACCCGGCGAATAATTTTGCCGCTAGCCGCACTGGACAGGCGGCCGTCACGGGGGCAAACTGCCCGCATGAACTCGCCCACCTCCTCCACGCTTTCCGAGATCGGGCAGATCGCTATCACGGTCGGCGACGTCGCCAAAGCGACCGTGTTTTATCGCGATGTGCTTGGCTTGAAGTTTCTGTTTCCCGCTGGGCCGAACATGGCCTTTCTCGCCGCGGGCCCGGTGCGGATCATGCTCACGACGCCGCAGGGCGCGGGTGAAGTCGGGAAAAATTCCATCCTGTACTTCAAGGTGGCCGACATCAAGGCGGCGCACGCCGCGATCGTAGCACGCGGAGCAAAACAGGAAACCGAACCCCGGATGATCGCGAAGATGCCGGATCACGAATTATGGATTTCGGCGGTACGCGACCCCGAGGGCAACATCGTCGAGCTGATGAGCGAAGTGCGCTGACCGGGTAGCGCAGGCGGCCTGGAAATGGCCGCCACTCGCCGAGCGGCAGTGTGACAGTCTCAAGGACGCGGGTGCGCCTGAAAGAACTTCACGATCAGTGCGGGAGCCTCGTCGGGATAGCGGTGGCCGCCACTGTGCAGGTAGGTTGCCACTTCAGTGCCCTTGCTTGACGGATAAACCGTGTAGCCGGGCGCGGTGGTCTTGCGCGGGCCGCAGCCATCGAGCTTGAGCAGGAAGTCGATCATTCGTTCCTGCCAGGCAAACTTGACCAACGGATCCTGCGGACTGCCGATATGCAGTACGGGCTTGGGCTGAAACTTGTCCGTATCGCGGGCCAACACCGCCGAGGATGGGGCAAATGCGGCAAAGAGGCCGCCGCGCTCCGCCCAAAGCAAGTAGGTGAATCCGCCGCCGTTGGAGTGGCCGGTCGCATAGATCCGGTGATCGTTCACGTGGTTTTCTGCTCGGAGACTGGCAAGCATGGCATCAAAAAACTTCAGGTCCCGGTCACCTTGGGCACCAGCCGCGGCCTGCCAGCCGGATTCCTTGCCCTCGGGATCAACCAGCGGGCCGGGCGTCGGCAAACCCTGGGGATAAACGACGATCGCTTCAGGCCAGAGCTGGTGAATGGGAAAACTGCGCGAGGCCTGCCGCATGGTGCCGGTGTGCCCATGGAAGGCGAATACAACCGGCGCGCCACCCGGCCCGATCGCGGCGGGAATACTGACCAGAGCCTCACGTGTCACGCCGTCAACAATCCAAGTGCGGAGGACGAGATTCTCGGTGGCAAATGTCTGGGCAGCGACAAGGAGGCACTGCGAAATCAGGACTGTGCACCGGAAGCGAAAATTCATGACGACGAGACGCAGGCAGCGGAGCGAGGTTACCCCGGGCCAGCCGTCGGGGCCGGCCAATCCGAGGCGCCATGCCAGCCCGCAATTATTTCTTCAGACCGGCGCAGAACCTCGCCAGTCGGGCGACGCCTTTGGCGATGATCTCGTCGGAAGTGGCGTAGCTGAGGCGTAAATAGCCTTCAGCTCCGAAGGCCGAGCCCGGAACCGCCGCCACTTTTTCCTGTTCGAGCAGTTTCGCGCAGAAATCCGCGTCCTTGAGCCCGAAACTGGAGATGTTGGGAAAAAGATAGAACGCGCCACCGGCGAGCAGGCAGGAGATGCCCGGAATTTTATTGAGCTCAGTATGCAGATATTTCCGGCGGCGGTCGAAAGCCGTGAGCATCGCCTTCACCGAGACCGCGGTCTTCTCCTTCTCCACCAATGCGGCCAGGGCGCCATATTGGGCAAAAGTCGTGACGTTGGACGACTGCTGGCTCTGGATCTCGGCAATGGCCTTGGCGATGGGCAGCGGCGCCACCAGCGTGCCGATGCGCCAGCCAGTCATCGAGTAGGTCTTGGAGAAACCGGCGACGACAATGGTGCGCGCCTCAGCGTCCTTGGACAGCGTGGCCACACAGGTCGGCTGGGCGCCGTCATACATCAGGTGCTCATACATCTCGTCGGAAAGGATGTAGAGGTTGTGCCGGACGGCGATGGCAACCAGAGCCACCAGCTCCGCGTGTGAATAGACCGCACCGGTCGGGTTCGAGGGCGAATTGAGAATAAGCAGTCTCGTCTTCGGCGTGATGGCCGCCTCGAGCTGGGCGGGCGAAAGCTTGAAGCCGGTCCGGTCGTCGCAGAGCACAAACTTTGGCGTGGCCCCGGCCAGTTTCACCATCTCAGGATAACTGACCCAATACGGCGCGGGGATGATGACCTCATCGCCCGGCGAACAGACGGCGAGCACGCCAAGGTAGCAGGAAAACTTGCCGCCCGGGCTGACGACCACCTGCCCCGGGACGACCTTGAGCCCGTATTCCTCGCCATAGCGCATGGCGATGGCTGCGCGAAGTTCCTCTATGCCCGGGGTGGGTGAATACTTGGTCTTGCCCGCCAGAAGCGCGGCAATGCACGCCGCCTTGATGTGTTCGGGCGTGTCGAAGTCCGGTTCACCGGCGGCGAACCCGCAGACATCCTCGCCGGCGGCCTTCATCGCCTTGGCTTTCGCGTCAATGGCCAGGGTTGGCGACGGCGAGATGTTCCGGGCCCAGACGGACAGTGGATGCGGTGTGCTCATGCAAAGTCGGGACTAAAGCCCGGCATTTCCGAATGCAAGCTTGCGGCAAACGCGCACGGTCACGCCGTTTGTCATAACAATTCAATCTTTTTGGACCTGATTCCCCCGGAGCTTGCTCCGGCTTGGTTTGTTGTAGGAGGGGCTTTACGCCCCGATAGTCCGGCGATATCGCGGCGTAAAGCCGCTCCTACAGTTTTCTGAAATGCCCCGGCGCTTGCCCCGGGGATCTTCACTTCTGCGCGGTAGGGGCGGCTGCCTTCAACCGCCCTTTTCCGAAGAACGTTGCGGTGACAGGCTTGGTTCTTTCCCGCTCAGTTTTTTCTTCGCCCCGCGTTTCTTTTCTCTCTTTTTCCGGACCGGCTTTTTCTCCACTGGCGCGGCTGCCTCCAGTTGCGGCAGGTAAGCCTCGACCGCCGCGCGGACAAGATGGCCGACGCTGGTATGCTTGCTGCGTGAAATCTTTTTCAGGTCCCGGCGGATGCCGGCCGGCAGGCGCACGGAAATCTGCAATTGTGAGGGATGCATGACGATCACGTCGGTGAAATCATACCGGGCGAGCGCGGTGCGGATTATTTCGCTGACGGACCGGGCGCGGCCGTCACGCACCGGTTCGCTCAGCCGGTCCAGAAACTCGACCTCCAGCTGGATGGGGAAAGGCTTGGAAATTTTGCCGGGCATGGTCAAACCGCTTGAATCAGTCTGAATGAAGAACCGACACACTCCGTCCTGCCGGGCACCCCTCGCCAGAGGGGCTCCAAAACTGCGCAAGCAAACGTCTTGAAATCCCCTCTATCAAGAGGGGTGGCGCGACTTGCCGCGCCGAAGCGAAGCGAAGGCGGGAGCGCCGGGGTGTGTATGCATCTTAAATCCCGAATCATGCCTTCATCTAGCAGATTGGACTTCAAAACCGCACGACTTTCTCGGGCGGCACCGTTGGCCCGGTGGCCGCCAGCGCCCCGGTTGTGAAAGTTTCCGCCGGAAGCACCAGATCCAGTGCGGCGGCCGTGACCGCAAAACGCGTCTTGTCGCGCGTCAGGTTGTTGCGGAGGTCGATGGATTTCACGATCCACTGCTCCCCCACTTTCTTCAGGTCGAGGATGGTGATGGTTTTCTCGGTGACGCCTTTGGCGCCGAGCAGTTCCGCCTGCACCAGGGCCTGGTATTGCGTATCGAGCAGCACGCGCACGCCGGTCAATTCCGGCCGGGATGCGGCGAGTCCCGGGGGCGGATAGAGTACGAAACTATGCGCCGGCCGACCGCGAACCCGGGCCAGGCCCTCATAGATGAAGTCAGTCCAGTGGAGAAACGGCATCTGCAAATCGAAGAGCGTGAGATCGGTGCCGGCGACCGGTTGCAATGCTTCTCCTGCGCTCACGGCCTGGGCAGCGGATCCGCCGTCTCCCCGCCAGATCGCCGGCTGCGGGCCACCTTGGATGAGCCAGCGCTGCCCTTCGAGGTGCACCCGGGTCAACGGTCCCATTTCGTTCCGGGTGCCGAACATCTCGCCCTTGAGTGTGCGCTCGGCCCCTTTGCGGGGCATGACGCGCAATTCAAAGGCCAGCCAGTAGGTGCCGGCGATCCCGGCGCGGTGAAACTCAGCGAGGATGCGCGCGCCTTCGGCCTGGTCGGCCTGGCCGTTGGCAACGAAGTTTGGCGGCGGACGGTAAGCGGAGGACTGCGCCGGCAGGGCCGGCAGCGCGACGGCCGCCAGCATAAACAACAAAGCCCGGTGGAAAACCGGGCTTGGGAGGTCAAGGTTTCTTGGGCTCACCCGGCTGCGGAGTTGCGGGCTGTGCGGCGGGCGGCGTTGTGACTGCTGGGGCCACAATGGCGGGCAGTTTGCTGTCGACCGATTCCTGATGCTTGGTCTGGTAGATGTGCGCCAGATAGAGTACGAAACTGATGACAAAGAAAATGATGGCCGCATTGATGGTCGCCTTGGTCAGCACATTGCTCGTCTCGGCGCCAAAGGTGGACTCCATGCTGCCGCCGCCCATGGCCGCGCCCATGCCACCATCCGTCTTGGCGCGCTGCATCAATACCACCAGCACCAAGAACAGGGACGTGAGGACCAGGACAAAAGTTAAAACACCGATAAGTAGGCTCATAAAGGTTGAAGAAGCAACGTAGTCGGGCCGGCTTTGTCAACCAAAGTTCTGGCTGGGTGGTGGGTGGCTTTGATATCCGTAAATATTGCCACCGAAGCAGCCAAACCTGAGTTAACCACAAAGGCACTGAGACACAGAGATACCAGACTGATCAGTCTTTGTGTCTCGGTGCCTTTGTGGTTCAAAATATTCCTACAGCTTGAGCCCCATCTTCTCGAGCACCCGCGACAAATCCTCGTTGCCCTGGTACTCGATGATGATGCGGCCCTTCCGGGGCGAATGCTTCAGCGTGCTGCGGGCCCCGAGGTGGGACGTCAGTTTTTTCTCGATGTCCGACAGGGCCGTCGCCGTGGCAGCGGGCATCCGGCGCTTCTTGCCGGCGCCGCCGGACTTGTGCTTCAGCAGTTCCTCCAGGCCTCGCACGCTCAGACCCTGCTCCAAGGTGCGCCGGGCCAGCAGCAGGCGCTCGGGTGAATTCTCGACGCCGAGCAGAACCTTGGCATGTCCCACGCTCAGCAGGCTCTTGCCCAGATAACCCTGGATTTCCGCCTCGAGCGAAAGCAGGCGGAGCGAATTGGCCACGGTGGCGCGACCCCGGCCGACCCGTTGCGCGGCGGCTTCCTGCGTCAGGTCAAAATCCCGGATGAGGCTGGCGTAGCCGTGGGCCTCGTCGATCGCGTTCAAGCCTTCGCGCTGCAAATTCTCAATCAGGGCCAGCGACGCGGAGGACGCGTCACTGGACGTCATGACGCGGGCCGGGATCGACTTGATCTTTAGTTGCTGGAAGGCGCGCCAGCGGCGCTCGCCGGCGATAAGCTGGAATTTGTCACCGGCGGGCCGCACGACAATCGGCTGCAGCAACCCCTCGGCGCGGATGCTCTCCACCAATTCGGTCAATTGTTCCGGGTCGATGTCGCGGCGCGGTTGATAGGGATTCGGCTCGATTAAATGAACCGCGATCTCGCGATAGCCGGCCAGCCCACCCGCCTCGTGTGGCACGGCAGCGGCGGTCTTGGGTGCCGGATCAGCCGGCGTACCTGTCGCTTTAGGGGGAGTGGTGCCGCTGGTGATGAGGGCGCCGAGCCCGCGGCCGAGTCGTGATTTCGGGGTGGCCATGATTATTTTCCTTGCGGGATAAACAGGGTCTGGCCGACGCGAATCCTGGTGTCGTCGGCAATCTTGTTTGCGTTCCGAATATCCTGCAGCTTCGCGCCGGTTTTCTTCGCGATGCCGGAAAGGGTGTCGCCGGCCTGCACGGTGTAATTGATTCCCTCCTTCGGAAATTCTTCGGTGAAGGTGGTCTGCACAGCCGGGCGGGTGGCTTGGTTTTTCGCCAGCGCGTCCAGCGCGGCGTTGGTTTGCCGGCCCAGACGTTCGATCTGCCCGGCGACCTGCTGCAACACCTCGTGTTTCTGCTCAACGAGCGCGCTCTGCAGGGTGTGATTCACGTCGGCAATGGATTTGTTCAACTGTTCGAGGGTGACGAAGCTCTGGCTCGCCTTGTCCTGCAGGGCAGTATTTTTGCGGCTGAGATCCTCAATCTGCATGTTGAGTTCGCCAACGCGCTGGGTTAACTGCAACAGGTCGTTGCGCAGATTGGCCAGTTCCATGCGGGTACTGTCAGACGTGGGCTGGGCCCAGATCGTGGAGGTCAGCGCGGCCAGCAGGCCGCCATAGCGCAGTAAAGTGGCTGGCATATTTTTCATGGTGCGGGATTGCCCGATAAAAACAAGCCTTAGGACTGAATTAGGCAAAGTGAACCTCCCGCGAATCGCGCGAATGGACGCGAATGGCGCAATCTGAAGATATTACCAGTTATCTATTGCTTCCGGACTGTAGGGCCGGCGCTCTTGTCAGGCCGTAGCTTGCGCGAAGGCCGATGCGCCGCGCCATTCGGTCTGTGGGCATGCCGCAAGCGGCAGCCCTACAAGGTCTCAAAGCGGACCGTAACTGGTAGAAAGCCTCCGTTGGATTGCCTTACCCATTTGTGTTATTTGCGTCATCAGCGGGTAACCGTCCCAGGCCGGTTAATTTTTCTGCCGTGGGAACGGTGCGCGCGCCACCAAGAGTGGCATAGAACGTGACTCCAGCTTCGTGCCCGGGACGACGGGAAAGCCCCGCAGGAATTCCGCTGCCGGCAGCATCCGGCCACTCGGTCGCTGGAGCTGGCGCAGACGCAAGCTCCCCTGCCCTGTGCCCACCAGCAGGCCGCAGGCATCTGTGCCGATCACCACCCCGGCGCCGGCCGGTTTGTAGTCTATTGGACTACTAATATCGGCCAGACCGAGTTTCACCGTCTGGCCGTTGATTTCGACTGTGCAACCCGGCCACGGCATCAAGCCGTTGATCCGGCCGGCCAGCAGTGCAGCCGGGGTCTGAAAATCGAGCACCCCATCGGTTTTTTCAAGTCGCCGGCAAAAGGTCGCCTTCGCCTCATCCTGGGGGGTGAATTTTTGCTCGCCGGAGGCAATGCCGGGCAGACAGCGGGCCAGCAACGGCACACAAGCCCGGCCAAGTTTCGCCTCGAGCTCCCTCGCCGTGTCGAGCTGGTTGATCTTGACGCGTTCCACGTCGGCGACCGGGCCGGCATCGAGTTTCAGCACCATGCGCATTAGGGTGACACCCGTTTCTGCTTCTCCGCAGGTGATGGCGGTCTGGATAGGCGAAGCTCCCCGAAAGGCCGGCAGCACGGAGGTGTGCAGATTCAGGGTGCCGAGGCGCGGGGTCTCAATGAACTCCTGACGCAGGATATGTCCGTAAGCCATCACCAGGCACAGGTCCGGTTTCAGGTCCGCCAGTTGCTGGCGCTCGGGCGCTCCGACTTTGACCGGCTGGAGCACGGGCAGACCGTGCGCCTGCGCCCAGAGTTTTATTTCGTTGGACTGGACCTTCTGGCCGCGACCGGCAGCCCGGTCGGGCTGCGTGAAAGCTCCGACTACCTGGCCGATATCTCGTCCGTCATCCGCCAGCCAGTCCAGCGTGGGCAGTGCGATCGCATCCGAGCCCATGAAGACGATTCTAAGCATGGTTGGCCTCTCGCTTCAGATCAGGCGGTTGTGAAGCGTACTCATTCCCGGTGGTCAGAAGCAACACACCCCGCCTTGTCGGGCACCCCTCTTGATAGAGGGGACTTCCGATAGCGTGGACTTGATTCCCCTCTATTAAGAGGGGTGGCGCAGAGCGCCGGGGTGTGTCAATTGGCCGTGCAGAGGGGGAACTCATGCAAGATTAATCCCGTTCAATCATCAAACACCGGCTCGTCGGTTTCGATTTTCTCGGCGTTGCGCAGGTTCTTTCGCGTGCTGCGGGCGGCGATGCGATCGGCCGCCGTCTGGTTTTTCTTGCCGATCAGGTCGAAGTGAATCGGGCAGCCGTCCAGATCGAATTTCTTCACCAACCCCGCTTCCAGATAACGCCGGTAGGATTCGGTCAGGCTGCGCTCCTGGTTGCAAAATATCTTCATGCGAAACGGCCGGGTTCCGGTCTGGGTGGCGTAGTAGATGCGGAAACGGATGTTGTAGGTCGAGGGCGGCGGGGTGCGTTCCGCCAGTTCGATGATGGCGGCGTTGAGCTTGGCCGTCGGAATCTTCGTGTCGAGCCGCCGGTCGAGGGCGCGGGCCGACCGGAGCATGCGCGTGATCTCGTGGCCCGTCAGGGCCGAGACGAACATCACCGGGGCGCCCGGCGTGAAGAAAAGTTTGTCGAACAGGGCCTTCTCGAAGTGCTCGCGGTAGTCGCGCTCGGTCTTGAATTTGGCCATCTCGTGCTTGTTGAAGGCCTCGTGCACCAGATCCCATTTGTTGACCACGATGACGATCGGCTTGGCCGCCTTGATGATCTCGCCGGCGATGGCCTGGTCCTGCTGGGTCACTCCGTCCATGGCATCGAGCACCATGAACACCACGTCGGCGTTGTGGATCGCCTCCAGGGAGCGCAGGCGGGAAAAATACTCGACGGATGACGACAGCTTGGTGGCGGCGCGGATGCCGGCGGTGTCGATCAGCCGGAACGGCCACGGCTTGCCTTCGCGGCTCGTGTAAATGAAATCAAGCTCGACGGCGTCGCGCGTCGTGCCGGGCTGGTCGCTGACAATCAGCCGGTCGCTCTTGAGCAGCCGGTTGCTGAGGGAGGATTTGCCGACATTCGGCCGGCCGACGAAACAGATGCTCAAACGCTCCTTGTCCAGTTCGGTTTCCTCCGGCACCGGTCCGAGTTTCGCCAGGATCGCATCGCGCAGCTCCGCTTCGCCGTTGCCGTGTTCGGCCGAGATGCAAAACGGTGCCCCGAAGCCGAACCGGTAAAACTGATCCAGGGTCGAGACCTTTTCCTCCCCTTGGTCGGCTTTATTGGCGACGATGATGACCGGCTTTTTGCTGCGACGCAGGCGCTGCGCGATGCGCTCGTCCAAGCCGGTCACACCTTCCCGGGCGTCGACGATGAACAGGATGACCGTTGCCGCTTCGATCGCAAACTGCACCTGCTCTTCCGAAGCCTTGGTGATCTGCGCCGGCGTGTCGCTGCCGGTCAATCCGAGGCCGCCGGTGTCGAGCAAGGTGTAGCCGCCGTCCTTGACCTCGGCATTGACCACGTCGCGGGTGACGCCCGGCATGTCATGAACGATGGAAACGCGCTTGCGCACCAGCCGGTTGAACAGGCGGCTTTTGCCCACATTGGGGCGACCGACGATGGCGACAGTGCGGGACATAGCGATAAGCTCTAAGCGATAAGCCTGACTGGCCAGCAAGAAGATTCGGGGCTCAGCACGTCCTCCCGCCCGCCGGCCTTCATATTGTAGGAGCTTGCTTGCAAGCGATGCCATGCCTCCGGGCAGCTCAGTAAAGGTGGGACGGACCGCTGGGCCGTCCGTCATGTGCGGCGCGCCCAGCGGTCGCGCCCTACCTCGCTGCAAGCCGCTGGGTTGCAAATACAGCGAGCTCCGCCTGAAAATTAGTGTTTATAAGTGCTGATTAGTGGTTTCCCTTCCCTCTTCCCATGTTCGAAAGCCTGACCGAAAAACTGACCGGCGCTCTCCGCAACCTCCGCGGCGTCGGCCAATTGTCCGAGACCAACATGGCGGACGCCCTCAAGGAAGTGCGCGCCGCCCTGCTCGCCGCCGATGTGCATTTCAAGGTTGCCCGCGAGTTCATCGACCGCGTGCAGCTGCAATGCACCGGCCAGGAGGTGCTGAAGAGCGTCACGCCCGGCCAGCAGATCGTCAAAATCATCCACGACGAGCTGGTGAAACTTCTCGGCGAAGGCGCGACCGAGCTGGCGCAAAAGCGTCCGCTCAAGGTGCTGATGGTTGGTCTCCATGGCTCGGGCAAGACGACCTCCACCGCCAAACTGGGCAAACTCCTCAAGAAAAAAGGCGCCCGGCCGTTCGTCGTGGCGTGCGACGTTTACCGTCCCGCGGCAATTGATCAGCTCGAGATTCTGGCGAAGCAGGAGGAGTTGGGCTTCTACGGCGACCGCGAATCCAAGGACGTGACCGCCATCGGCGCCAAGGGGCTGGACACCGCACTCCAGCAGAACGCCGACGTCATCCTCTTCGACACCGCCGGCCGGTTGCAGATCGACCACGAGTTGATCGAGGAAGTGAAGCGACTCCACGCCAAGGTGCAGCCTGACGAGGTGCTGCTCGTTGCCGACGGCGCGCTCGGCCAGGAGGCGGTCAATGTCGCCAAGGCCTTTCACGACGCGCTCAGCCTCACCGGCCTCATCCTCACCAAGCTCGACGGTGACGCCCGCGGTGGCGCGGCGCTGTCCATCAAGGCCGTAACCGGCGTGCCGATCAAGTTCATCGGCGTCGGTGAGAAGACGGCGGACTTTGAGATTTTCTATCCCGAACGGCTGGCGTCACGCATCCTCGGCATGGGCGATGTGGTTTCGCT